>DATABX010000286.1:0-2311 GCA_036259335.1 Actinomycetota bacterium | reverse complement strand
GGCCGGAGTGGATCGAGACCTGTGAGATCATGCACAAGTCGCGAAACCTGATCGCCTTCCCGATGGTGCAGGACCTCGCCTCTCTGCTCTGGATCGTCAACCTCGGCTGCATCGACCTCAATCCCTGGTACGGCCGCTGCGACGACGTGGACCGTCCCGACTTCCTGAACTTCGACCTGGACCCTGCCGCCGGAGCGGGCTTCGCGCAGGTGCGCGAGACCGCCATTGTGGTCCGTGACGCCCTGGAGGAGCACGGGATGCGCCCGCTGGTGAAGACCAGCGGCTCCGAAGGACTGCACCTCTACGTCGCGATCGCCCGCGGACCCAAACAGAAACAGGTATGGGGCTTCGCCAAGCGGCTTGCCAAGCGCCTCGAGAAGCAGCACCCGGACCTGATCACCGCCGAGTTCCTGGTGGCCGACCGCCCACGCGGGCGCGTGCTGGTGGACTACAACCAGAACGCCTGGGGGCGCACGCTGGCGTCGGTGTATTCGGTCCGGCCCAAGGAGTTCGCCGGGGTCTCCACCCCGGTGAGTTGGGAAGAAGTCGAGCGCGGTTTCGAGGTGTCCGACTTCCGGCTCGACAACGTGCCGGAGCGGGTGCGGCGGCTGGGCGACCTGTGGAAGCCCCTGCTCTCCGCCCGGGGCCGGTTCCGGCTCGAGGAGGTCCTGTGAGCCTCCCGATCGAGTATCCCTACCAGCCGATGGAAGCCGAAACGGCGGACGAGCTGCCGGCATCGCGCGGCTGGCTGTTCGAGCCCAAGTGGGACGGCTTCAGGAGCCTCGTCTTCCGCGACGGCGACGAGGTGCGGATCCAGTCCAAGGCATCGAAGCCGCTGGAGCGCTACTTCCCGGACGTGGTCGAGGCGGTGCGCGCCCTGCCGGCCCGGCGGTTCGTGCTCGACGGAGAGATCGTCATCCCGGTGGACGGGCGGCTCTCCTTCGACGAGCTCCTGCTTCGGGTGCATCCGGCGGAGAGCCGGGTGCGCACGCTGGCCGCCGCCCACCCGGCACGGTTCATCGCGTTCGACCTCCTCGCCGACGAGCGCGGCAACGCGCTGGTCGACCTCTCGCTGGAGGAGCGGCGGCCGAAGCTGGAGGCGTTCGGCAAGCGGCACTTCGGCCGCGGCGCGCGGATCGAGGTGTCCACCGCGACCAAGAGCAGGGCGACCGCGGAGAAGTGGCTCGAGGGCGGCGGTGACGGCGACCTCGACGGCGTGATAGCCAAGCGTCTCGACCTGCCGTATCGGTCGGGCGAGCGCGACGGAATGATCAAGGTGAAGCGGCGGAGGACCGCCGACTGCGTGGTCGGCGGCTTCCGCTACGCATCCCGCGGCCGCCAGGTCGGCTCCCTGCTGCTGGGGCTCTATGATGCGGAGGGCCTGCTGCACCACGTGGGCTTCAGCTCGAGCTTGCCGACCGAGGTGCGCCGCGGACTCACGGAGCGGCTGGAGCGCTTGGTCGAGCCGCCGGGGTTTACCGGCAGGGCGCCGGGCGGCCCAAGTCGCTGGAGCACCGAGCGCTCCGCCGAGTGGCAGCCGCTCCGGCCCGAGCTGGTGGTGGAGGTGGAGTACGACCACGTCTCGGGAGGGCGGTTCCGGCACGGCACCAAGTTCCTGCGCTGGCGCCCCGACAAGGCCCCCCGGCAGTGCACCACGCGACAGATCGAGCGGTGACCGACATCACTACTCCTTGCGATACACCGGGTTAGCATAGCGTCGAGTCGGGATGCTCCGACCAACGCAACCGGAGGGAAGCCATGGCATTCGACAACACCTGGGATCAAGAGGACGCGTGGTGGCGGGAGAACTACGGTGGTCGGCCGTACGCCACCGGCCGCAACTACGAGGAGTTCCGCCCGGCGTATCGCTACGGGTACGAGTCGGGCCGGCACCACATGGGACGCAGCTGGAACGAGGTGGAAGCCGACCTGCAGACGGGCTGGGACAAGTACGAAGGCCGCAGCCAGACGCAGAGCACGTGGGACAAGGTCAAGGATGCGGTGCGTGACGCCTGGCACAGGGCCACCGGGAACACCGATCTCGATGCGAGCCGCATGAGCGAGAGCGAAGTGGATCGGCTGTCCCACGGGGGGCGGCCGCGGCAATAAGCGTCGGGACCTTGCCCTGAGGAGGCCTCAGCCGGACAGGTCCCTCGCTCCGTTCGGGAGAGGACCTCTTTGGCTGAGGCCTCCTCAGGGCAAGGTCACGACGCTTATTGCCGCGGCCGCCCCCCATGGGACAGCCGATCCACTTCGTTCTCGCTCATGCGGTTCGCATCGAGATCGGTGTTCCCGGTGGCCCTGTGCCAGG
>DATABX010000285.1:0-1977 GCA_036259335.1 Actinomycetota bacterium | reverse complement strand
GTCGCCGGCGAGCCTGCCCTCGGCGGCGAGGTCCAGCAGGCCCCCGGCGAGGTTCTCGTGGGCGACGTCGAGTTCGTGCTCCCGCATCCCGTCCGGCAGCGGCCGGTTGCGGTGGGCGGTCTCGGCGTCCACCAGGTAGGCCATGAGAGCGCCGGCGTCCCGGCGAAACAGCAGGTTGGACAGCGAGCAGTCGCCCCAGTAGAAACCCTCGACGTGGAGGCGAACCAGCAGCACGACCGCGGCGTCTATCAGCTTCGAGCTGAGCGGCGCCCCCTCCTCGATACCGAAAAGGTACCGGAAGGGCAGTGAGTACTCCAGGAACCGGGTTACCAGCACGCCGGGGATCGCTTCGCCGCCGGCGGTCTCCCGGCCGGTCACCACCCCGACCCCCTCCACCACCGGAAGCCCGGCTTCCCGGATCTCACGCAGCAGGCGGTACTCGTTCTGCGCCTCGGCGTCGGGCATCTCCTTCAAAGCAAAGGTGCGGACGCCATCGTTCACGAAGCGAACGACGTGGCGGCTCTGGCCCCGGGTGCGCCGCACCAGCGAGGGGTGGTCCCAGGTCTCGAGGGGCGCGGCCCAGGGCAGGTCGATAAGGTTGGAGGGCTCCTGCCCGGCGAGAAACCGGAACTGGACCGTTCGGGCCATACGAGGACGCTAGCACCGGAGGACCTGGCCCGGAAGTGGGCCCGGTCGCGCAAAGGCCGCGACCGGAAATGCCGGCCGCGGCCTCGTTGGGACTCGGTTAGGGCGTGGCTTCCTCTGCCGGCGTCTCCTCGGAGGTGGCGTCGTCGGAGGCGTCGTCGCTTTCCCCGCACGCCACACCGAGAATCGAAATAGCCGCCAGCATCAGCGCTGCGATCCTGCGCTTCCAGTTGCTCATCTATGGGCTCCTTCCGGTCGGGTAGGTCAGTTACGCGCCTACTCTGCCGGGGCCAGAAAAACGCCCGGCAACCCCGTGGCGAACTTTCCGAGGCGAGTTCGTGAACAACATCCGGCTCGGTGGGCCGGTCCACCGCGTAGTATCCTCAAAGACGAACGCCTGACCGCGCCTAGGTCCGGCGAGTCCGCTCCCAAGGTGCAGCCACCTCCAGGCCAGGTAGCTCAGTCGGTAGAGCACGCGGCTGAAAACCGCGGTGTCGCTGGTTCGATTCCGGCCCTGGCCACTCCCTCCTCTCACCGGCGGGAGCGCGCCCCGAGGCGGACTCCTCGGGGCGGTAGGCTCAACCTCCGCAGCCCCTTGCGCCGTCCTTTCTTGGGGGACCACGATGAAGCTCTACGCCGAACTGCCGCAAAGGCGAACCAGCCAGGTCTTGTTGGACATCCTCCTCGTCGCCTGGGGGGCCGCCTGGATCCGGGTGGGCATGCTGATCTCGGATCTGATCGACCGGCTCGGCGCCGGAGGGCGGCTTTTGATCGACGCCGGCACGGACCTGGAGGACAACGCCTCGTCGGTTCAGGACAGCGTGGTCCGGGTACCGGTGATCGGCACCTTCCTGCAGCAGCGCTTCGAAGGCCTCGCCGACGTCGGCCGCTCGCTGCAGGATTCGGGGATGAGCCAGCTGCAGACGGTCAACACCCTCTCGTTGTGGATGGGAGTGGTCGTCGCGATGCTGCCGATCCTGCTCGGGATCTGGTTCTGGGGCAGCCGCCGGGCCGGCTGGATCCGGGACGCCTCGGCGGCGGTGAGGCTGCGTGACGACCCCAGGAACCACTACCTGTTCGCCCTGCGGGCGATCTCCAACCGGCCGCTGACCGAGCTCAGCTCGCCTGCCGCCCGCGACGCGGTGCGCGCGTTCCACGATGGAGACTACGCTCCCCTGGCCCGGCTCGAGCTGAAGGAGCTGGGGCTGCGCACCCGTTAGGGCTGGCGGACGACCACCTCCGGCTCGCCCTCCGGGCGGGCCTGCACGACTCCGATGGGCTGGGCGGCGTAGCCCTCGGCGGCGACGACCTCCAGCGCCCGGTCCGCCTTGT
>DATABX010000284.1:0-4247 GCA_036259335.1 Actinomycetota bacterium | reverse complement strand
CTTCACCCGGTGGTCGGTGACCCGGTTCTGCGGGAAATTGTAGGTGCGGATCTTCTCCGAGCGGTCGACGCTGCGGACCTGGCCCTTGCGGGCAGCCGAATCCTCGGCCGCTCGGCGGTCCAGCTCCATCTGGTGCAGGCGGGCCCGCATGATCCGCAGGGCCTTGTCCCGGTTCTGCAGCTGCGACTTCTCGTCCTGGCAGCTGACGACCGTTCCCGTCGGCACGTGGGTTAGGCGGACGGCGGAGTCGGTGGTGTTGACCGACTGCCCCCCGGGCCCGGACGAGCGGAAGACGTCCCACTTCAGGTCCTTGGGGTCGATCTCAACCTCGACCTCCTCGGCCTCGGGCATCACCACCACGCCGATCGCCGACGTGTGCAGGCGGCCCTGCGACTCGGTCTCGGGCACCCGCTGCACCCGGTGGACGCCGGCCTCGTGCTTCATCCGGGAGTACGCGCCCTTGCCCTTGACTGCGAAGGTGATCTCCTTGAGGCCGCCCATGTTCGACGGTGTCGAGGACAGGACCTCGGTCTTCCAGCCCCGACGCTCGGCGTAGCCCTCGTACATCTTGAAAACCTCGCCCGCGAACAGGGCGGACTCGTCGCCGCCCTCCCCCGCCTTGACCTCGACGATGACGTCTTTGCTGTCGGTCGGATCGGTCGGGACCAGCAGCCGCTTCAGCTCCTCCTCCAGCCTGGAGGCGAGGGCGCTCTGGTCGGCGATCTCGGCCTGCGCCATCTCCTTCATCTCGGGGTCGTTGGTCTCGTTCAACAGGCGCCGGGCGGAGTCGGCCTCGGCCATTGCCGACTTCCACTTCCGGTAGGTCAGGACAGTCGGCTCGAGGTCGGCGTTCTCCTTGCCGAGGGCACGCAGCATCTCCGGCTTCTTCGTCACCTCGGGGTCCATGAGCTGGCGCTGGACCTCCTGATAGCGTGCGTCGATCTCGCTCAACCGCCCGTACAACGCTTCGCTCATCTCACTCCTTAAAGGTCGGTGCTCAGGACGCGCCTGTACCACCGGTATTTCGGTTTGGTGCTAGGCGGGCTCGATCCCGGGGATGCGTTTCTTCTTCTCGGGGTGCAGGAGGTCGGCGGCGGACTCCACCGGCGACTTGACCTCGTAAACCTTCACCTTGGCCGGCTCGGCCGACGGCACCCGGTTGATCACACCCTCCATCGCCTTGATGGCCACCTCGATCTGGTCGTGTGTCGGGGGCCGGGTCGTGATCTTCTGCAGCGCCAGGCCGGGAAGGCTGACGGTGCGGAAGATGATCGACCGGTCGTTCTTGCCCGCGGCCCTGATCACCTCGTACGACAGCCCGGCCACCACCGGAATCATGAGAACCCGGGCCGCCAGCTTGACCGCCAGTGGCATGTCGGCCAGCAGCACGTCCGCCAGGAAGTGGCCGATGATCGCCACGAACATCACGATGAACAAGAAGTTCGTGCCGCAGCGAACGTGGAGGGTGGAGTAGCGGTCGATGACCTCCGGGTCCATCGGATCGTCGTTCTCGTAGGCGTAGATCGTCTTGTGCTCCGCCCCGTGGTACTGGAACACCCGCCGGATGTCCGGGACGAACGAGATCAGCAGAATGTAGCCCAGGAAGAACGTGATCCGGATGCCGCCCTCGACCAGGTTCTGCAGCAGGTCGCCCTCGACGCCGATCCGGTTGCCGCCCCACTTGGACAAAAACGCCGGGATGGTCACGAACAGCGCCAGGACCAGAACCATCCCGACGCCCAGGCTGGCGTTCAGAGCTTTCTCGACCTTGGCGGCGTCCTCCGGGGAGTCGCCCTCCTCCTCGACCGCGTAGGAGCCGGAGATCTTGAGCGCCTTGAACCCCAGGTTCAGCGACTCAACCAGCGTCCAGACGCCCCGCAGCAACGGC
This sequence comes from Actinomycetota bacterium, assembly GCA_036259335.1. GTDB lineage: Bacteria > Actinomycetota > CADDZG01 > JAHWKV01 > JAHWKV01 > JAJCYE01. Next base: position 2,359 of record DATABX010000284.1, on the reverse strand, counting down.
TTGCGGGTCCACGGGTGGTTGGCGGCGTATGCCGGCAGGGGAAACGAGTGGACCGCGATGTCCTTGTTCGGCTTGCGCACCGCGACCGCCCACGACTCCGGGCCGCGCATCATCACACCCTCCATCACGGCCTGCCCGCCGATGGACGGCTTACTGGTCACTGGTTGCCCTCGCCATGGCGCCGACCGGGTGGAACAGTAAGGGGTTCCGTCCGCTCAACAGGGCCTAGTTGTTGGGAGTGGCGCTGGCGCGCTTGCCGTATTTGCGCTCGAAGCGCTCGATCCGTCCGCCGGTGTCGACCATCTTCTGCTTACCGGTGTAAAAAGGATGGCACTGCGAGCACAGCTCGGTGCGCATCTCCGACTTGGTCGAACGGGTCTCGAACGTGTTCCCACAGGAACAGTGCACGGTGGCGACCTTGTACTCCGGGTGAATGCCCGTCTTCACATCAATCTCCTTGAATTGCTCTCAAGTTGAGAGTAACACCAGCGTCTAGTCGGGTAATTAGTTTGGCTGCCGGAGGTAGGATTTAGCCATGGACGCCGAATCGATTCGCAAGGATTTCCCGGTACTCGATCAGCAGGTCAACGGCCATCCACTCGTCTATCTGGACAACGGCGCCACCTCACAGCGGCCGACCGCCGTCATCGAGGAGGTTCGCCGCTTCGACCTTGAGGACAACTCCAACGTCCATCGGTCGGTCCACACCCTGGGCCAGCGGGCCACCGTGCTCTTCGAGGGGGCGCGGAGCAAGGTCAGCGAGCTTCTCAACGCTCCAAGCAACAAGGGCGTGATCTTCACCAAGTCGGCCACCGAGTCGCTGAACCTGGTGGCATACGCCTGGGGCCGCCACCACCTGGTGGCCGGCGACGAGGTGCTGATCAGCGAGATGGAGCACCACTCCAACGTCGTCTCCTGGCACCTGGCCTGCAAGGACACCGGCGCCACCATCCGGGCGATCCCGGTCGACGAAGAGGGCAAGCTGGACCTCGCCGAGTACGAGCGCCTGCTCTCCAATAAGACCAAGGTCGTGGCGATCACCCACGTCTCGAACGTGCTGGGAACGATCAACCCCATCGCCGAGATGGCAGCCAAGGCGCACGACGTCGGAGCGATCGTCGTCTGCGACGGCGCCCAGGCGGCACCCCACATGGAGGTGGACATCCAGGCTCTGGACTGTGACTTCTACGCCGGCACCGGGCACAAGATGTGCGCTCCTACCGGCATCGGCTTTTTGTGGGGACGCGAGCAGATCCTCGAGGACATGGAGCCGTTCCACGGCGGCGGGGACATGATCCTCGACGTGTGGATCGACCACTCGACCTACAACGACATCCCCTACAAGTTCGAGGCCGGCACGCCCCCGATCGCCCAGGCCGTCGGACTGGGCGCCGCGATCGACTACCTGAACAGCATCGGCGGGATGAAGGCAATTCGGGAACACGAGATCGAGATCACCCAGTACGCCCTCGAGCGGCTGGCCGAGATTCCCGACATCACGGTCTACGGTCCCAAGCACGCCGCCGACAAGGGCGGGCTGGTTTCGTTCAACATCGACGACATCCACCCCCACGATGTCGGGACCATCATGGACGGGATGGGGGTGGCCATCCGGGCCGGCCACCACTGCGCCAAGCCGCTCATGCGTAAACTTGGAGTCAGCGCGACCAATCGCGCTTCTTTCTACATTTACAACACTCATAGCGATGTCGACGCCCTCGTTGACGCCCTGGAGAGTTGCAGAAAGATGTTCGGCTAAGGAGGGCAGCCGTTTGAGTGACCTGGAAGACCTGTACAAAGAAGTGATCCTCGACCACTACCGGACGCCTCGCAACCGCACCAAGATCGAGGGCGCCGACGTCCACCTCCACCGGGACAACCCGCTGTGCGGCGACGAGATCGACCTTTACGTGGACATCGAGGACGGCAAGGTCACCAACGTCGGCTTCGAGGGCCGCGGCTGCTCCATCTCCCAGGCGTCGGTCTCGATGATGACCGAGAAGCTAAAGGGCCTGTCCGTCGCCGAAGCCGAAGAGCTGGCGAACACCTTCAAGTCGATGATGCAGGGCGAAGGGGTGGAGGACGAGGACTCACTCGGCGACCTCCTTGCGCTTCAGGGCGTCCAAAAGTACCCGGTGCGGATCAAATGCGCCCTCCTAGGCTGGAACACCTTCCTGGAAGGCGTGAAGGTCCACAACGACAAGCACGGGAGCTAGCTGCACCCTGCCGGCCAACGATTCAGGAGGCCGAGGGTTCTGACCGGAGATTCAGGTTGATGTAGGCGGCAATGATGTCGTTGCGTCGTCGCGGTTGGAATCGCACCTGTCCGTGCGTTTCGTAGTATCCCCGCAACCAAATG
>DATABX010000283.1:0-4418 GCA_036259335.1 Actinomycetota bacterium | reverse complement strand
ACCTGCGCTGGGGCGTGGTGGCGACGGTCGTGCCCCGCCTGGTGCTCGGCCTCAGCGGCGGTTGGGGCGACACGATCGTCGAGCTTCCGGCCGGCAGGTGGAGGAACCGCCTGACCGGCGAACGGGTGGCCGGAGGACCGGTCCCGGCAGCCGAGCTGATGGCCCGCTTTCCCGTGGCGCTCCTCGAGCTGGAGTCCTGAGGGCGGTGCACACCTTTCGGGTCTGGGCCCCGGCGCCCGAGCGGGTCGATCTGCTGCTCGGCCGCGAGCGCTTTCCGATGGTCCCGGCCGGTGACGGCTGGTGGGAGCTGGAGGTCGGGCAGGCGGGCCCGGGGACCCGCTACCAGTTCTCCCTCGACGGCGGGCCGGCCAGGCCGGATCCCCGGTCGGCCTTCCAGCCGGAGGGGGTGAACGGCCCGTCCGAGCTGGTCGACCATGGTGCCTACTTGTGGTCGGACGCCGGCTGGAGGGGCCTCCCGCTTGCCGGGGCGGTTCTCTACGAGCTACACGTCGGCACCTTCTCCGACTCCGGCACTTTCGAGGGGGCCATCGAGCACCTTCCCCACCTGGTCGAGCTGGGGGTCGACGCAGTCGAGCTGCTACCGGTGGCCGAGTTCTCCGGCAACCGGGGCTGGGGGTACGACGGCGTGGACCTGTTCGCCCCGCACCACGCCTACGGGGGACCGGAGGGCCTCAAGCGGCTGGTCGACGCCTGCCACGCCGCCGGGCTTGGCGTGGTGCTCGACGTCGTCTACAACCACCTCGGGCCCGCCGGTAACTACCTGCCGGAGTTCGGTCCCTACTTCTCCTCCCGCCACAAGACCAACTGGGGCGACGCGCTGAACTTCGACGGCCCCGGCAGCACCGAGGTGCGACGGTTCGTGCTCGACAACGCCCTGGCGTGGCTGCGGGACTACCACTTCGACGGTCTGCGCCTGGACGCGGTACACGCCATCGTCGACGACTCGGCGCTGCACCTGCTCGAGCAGATGTCGGCGGAGGTGCGCTCCCTCTCGGCTGCCGTCAGGCGTCACCTGTTTCTCGTCGCCGAGAGCGACCTCAACGATCCGAAGTTCGTACGCAGCCCGGAGGCAGGGGGCTACGGGTTGGACGCCTCGTGGGCCGACGAGTGGCACCACGCCCTGCACGCCGCCCTGACCGGCGAGCGCAGCGGCTACTACGAAGATTTCGGCTCGCTGGCGCTGCTGGCTAAAGCTTTGAAGCAGGCGTGGGTCTACGACGGCATCTGGTCCCCGCACCGCCGCCGGGTGCACGGCCGCTCTCCTGCCGGACTGCCCGGGAACCGCTTCGTTGTTTCGACGCAAAACCACGACCAGATCGGCAACCGCGCGCTGGGGGAGCGGACCGGCGCGCTGATGAGCGAGGGCCGGCTGAAGATCGCAGCGGCGCTTCTGCTCACCTCACCTTTCGTGCCCCTGCTTTTCCAGGGGGAGGAGTGGGGAGCCGGAACCCCGTTTCAGTACTTCACCGACCACCCCGACCCCGAGCTCGGGCAGGCGGTGAGCGACGGAAGGCGCCGGGAGTTCAGCTCGTTCGGCTGGGAGCCCGAGCAGGTGCCGGATCCCCAGGACCCGGAGACCTTCGAACGATCGAAGCTCGACTGGAACGAGCCCGCCACCGAGCACCGCGGCATGCTCGATTGGTACCGGCGGCTGATACACCTCCGGCGCAGCCAGCCCGGGATGATCGATCCCCGGAGGGATTCTATCGAGGTCAACTTCGACGAGGATGCCGGCTGGCTGGTATTCAGCCGTCCAGCCGTGGCGGTGGTGGCCAATCTCGGGGGCTCGCCGGTTGCCGTGCCGCTCCACGGTTTCGGGAGGGTGCTGGCGGCGTCGGATCCGGCTGTGGAGCTGGAGGGTGACCTCGTGTCCCTGCCTCCCGAAACCGTCGGGGTTCTGGGTACCGGCTAGTTGCGGCGGGGTTTGGTCCGCGGTGCGCTGGACTCCAGCTGCCACTCGACGAAGAACCCGGAAAGCGAGGGTGGGGTCTGCGCCGGCGCGGCGGCCGGTTTGATCTGCGAGTCGGTGCCGGGCCCGGCATTGCCGCTCCAAGGTTTGGAAAGTAGCTCACTCAAGTCTCAGGTCCTCCCGCTAGGTGAGTCGAACGACTCCTTGACGCCTCTCGAAGCCGCCAGACCGGCCGGCATCGCCATCTTCGATCGAGATCTTCGGGTGTTCGTCGACCTTGGTCAGCGTGATCACCCGACGCACAACCCGGTGCGGTGAAACGAGGACCAGCCGGCCTCCCGCCTCCTCCAGCCTGTTTGCCAGGAAGATGAGCAGCCTCACCCCCGAGCAGTCGATGAAGTCGAGCTCCGCTAGATTGAGGATCAGGTCCTCGGCCTGTTGAATCTGCCCTTCCAGGGCCTTGCGCGCACTCGCCGAATTTGACGAGTCGAGCTCTCCCACCAGCCCAACTACGCCCGAGGCCGGGTCGAGCCAGGTCGCAAGCAGGTCCGTCGTCCTGCTCGGCAGGAGCTGGCCGTCGCCGGCGGGGGTGATCAAAGAGACCAGGACAGGAGTGCTGAACAATAGAACCTCGCTTGCAGTTGTCAGGCGTGCCAACGGGGGCCGGGCGAGGTCACCGTGCGCCGAAACGCTTAGCGGATCAGTGAATTACATAGAAGGTAGCCTGTCGGTTCGCCACCGGACATATGAGAGGGTTTTTTGCAGATTTTCAGTCGTAAAGGCGGGCAAACCGCGCGCTGATCAGCTCGTAGCACTCACAGGCCTCGGCCCGCAGCCTTGCCGGATCGAGGATCGTGATCTGCCCCCGTACGTAGCTGATGAGGCCCGACTCCTGAAGCTCCTGTGCCGCCTCCGAGACCGTAGAACGCCGGGCACCGAGCATCTGAGCCATGAACTCGTGGGTCAGCTCGAACTTTTCCGAGCCGACGCGGTCCCTGGTGATGAGAAGCCATCTTGCCAGGCGGGGAACGCTGTGGTGCAGCCGGTTGCATGAGGAGTTCTGCGCCACGAGGGCGAACAGCGCCGGCAGGTAGGCGTGGACCAACCTGGCCAGGCCGTCGTTGGAGCTCATGTGCCGGCGAAACGTCTCGACGTCGAGTGCCAGCGCCTTGCCGGGGACCTGACCGGTCGCTTCCGCGGTGGTCCGGGCATCCGGGTCCAGAGCCTCCGGCACACCTGCTACCCCCTCGTTGCCGACCGTGGCGACTTCAACCGAGCCGCCGTCCTGCATGAGCGCAACCAGCGAGATCATGCCGGACAACGGGAAGAAGACCTGGTGAACCGGGGAGTCGGATTTGATAAGGGTCCGGCGGACGCTGATCGGAACCTCCGTCGTCTCTGCGATCAGACGCGTCCGCTCCGGTTCGGGCAGGGCGTCGAGCAGCAGGTTGCCGGAATAGACTTCGCGTGAGGGGTTGGTGCTGATGGGGTGCCTTCTTCCGAGTCGGTGTCCTGAGGGGACCGGGACTCTGGAAAGGCGATAGGCTCTCGCGCTTCCGAACCCAGGGACCCTTCCAGTATACGACTCGAACTGCGCTAAGGCACCACCTTTGGGATCGCGCTGTCAAACCGCGTGCGGATAGGTGTCCGGAACCTCCCCGGTGTCCCACCCGGCGGTGCGCTCCAGCGGTTCCACCGCAGTGGTCTCGTCGATGTGGATGACGGCGTCGAACTGATCTGCAAGCCGCGCTCGGAAGTAGTGGCTCTGGCGTTCGGTGTTCGGCAGGTACAGCACGCCGATCGCTCGCTCCAGCCGGGACGCCCGAAGCGCTTCCCTGGCCGGGGTTTCGCTCCGGAGATCAAGCAGGAAGCTTCCCTCTCCCAGGTCGTGGAACAGCTTCTCGAAGCTGCCGGCCAGGGCCGGCCGGATCTGTTTGCGTTCCGCCGGCCCGCCCCAGGTAGTAGCGGCGGTTACGGTTCCCCGGTGGGTGGTGAATCCGAGCAGGACGCAGTCGCCGGGGTGCCGCTCCCGCACCAGCTGACCGAGGTTCAGTTCGCCTCGCATGCCCGGCTCCGTCGACCTCGCGTCTCCCAGGTGGGAGTTGTGCGCCCACACCACGATGCGGGCCGGCTCGCCCTTCCGGCGGCTCAGGTGGGCGGTGAGCTCGTCCAGCGTGTCGGCCATGTGCCGGTCCCGGAGGTTCCAGGACTCCACCCGGCCCTCGACCATCGTCCGGTAGTACTCCTCGGCGGATTTCACCGTCCGGGCGTTCTGGCGGGCGTAGAACAGCTCGTCCTCCTCGGCCATCCCCTCCCGTTTGACCTGTTCCAGCAGCCCTGCGTGCAGCTCGACCAGCTGGTCGACGACCTCCCGCTCGCAGCTGTCTCCGGCGCCGTACGCCGCCTGGTAGGCGTAGGCCTGGGCGTCCTCGCCGAAGTGGTCGAAGCACCCGTAGCGCTCCCGCGCCCGGTCGGCGGCAGCCGGGTC
>DATABX010000282.1:0-2684 GCA_036259335.1 Actinomycetota bacterium | reverse complement strand
GTAAGGTTCTTCGCGTTGCCTCGAATTAAGCAACATGCTCCGCCGCTTGTGCGGGCCCCCGTCAATTCCTTTGAGTTTTAGCCTTGCGGCCGTACTCCCCAGGCGGGGCACTTAATGCGTTAGCTACGGCACGGATCCCGTTGGAAAGGACCCACACCTAGTGCCCAACGTTTACGGCGTGGACTACCAGGGTATCTAATCCTGTTCGCTCCCCACGCTTTCGCTCCTCAGCGTCAGTGTCGGCCCAGAGTGCCGCCTTCGCCGCTGGTGTTCCTCCCGATATCTGCGCATTTCACCGCTACACCGGGAATTCCACGCTCCCCTACCGGACTCTAGCCACAGCAGTATCAGGTGGCGTCTCTGAGTTGAGCCCAGAGTTTTCACACCTGACTTACCGAGCCGCCTACGAGCTCTTTACGCCCAATAAATCCGGACAACGCTTGCCCCCTACGTGTTACCGCGGCTGCTGGCACGTAGTTGGCCGGGGCTTCTTCTGCAGGTACCGTCAAATTCGTCCCTGCTGAAAGGGGTTTACAACCCGAGAGCCTTCATCCCCCACGCGGCGTTGCTGCGTCAGGCTTTCGCCCATTGCGCAATATTCCCCGCTGCTGCCTCCCGTAGGAGTCTGGGCCGTGTCTCAGTCCCAGTGTGGCTGATCGTCCTCTCAGACCAGCTACCCGTCGTTGCCTTGGTGGGCCGTTACCCCACCAACAAGCTGATAGGCCGCGAGGCCGTCCCGGAGCGGAATCCATTTCCTCACCAGATCATGCGGTCCGGTGAGGGCATCCGGTATTAGCCCTCCTTTCGGAGGGTTATCCCGGTCTCCGGGGTGGGTTCCTCACGTGTTACTCACCCGTTCGCCACTAGGCCTTCCCCAGTGTTGCCACTGGTTGGGCCTCGTTCGACTTGCATGCGTTAAGCACGCCGCCAGCGTTCGTCCTGAGCCAGGATCAAACTCTCCATCGAAGACCTACAGGCCCGAGGGCCCGGAGATCGGAGAGCCGGTACCCCTCCCCGAGGGGACGAGCACCGACTGTGCACAGGTACGGATGTTGTTGTCCGTGTGCGCTTAAATTGACTGACGAGCGCACGGTGTTCCGGCGGACCGGGGCACGCGTGCGATCGCCCGCACTGGCTTTTTCGTCGTCTCTTCCGTTTTCAAGGTGCGCTGCGCCCCGACGGATCGGGGTCAGCGGGCACTCGCTCACGATCGGGCGTTGGTGCCGTCTGGAAGCCTCCGCAGACCCGGAACCCTCAGGTACCGGCCCCTAGAGGCGGAGGGAGACTCTATCGGTCGCCCGATGGAGCGTCAACCTGGTGAAACGACGAGATGGTGGCGGTCCTTGCCCCGCCTGAGCAGCACGAACCGGCCGTGGAGGAGATCGTCGGCGCCCACGGTGGCGCCCGCCCCCACCCGCACGTTGTTCACCGACACCCCGCCCTGGTCGAGCAGCCGGCGGGCCTCGCTGCGGGAGGCCGCCACGCCCGCCTCGGCGAGCAGCTCGACCAGGTCGACGCCGGCGTCGAGGCGGGCCCGGTCGACCTCGCTGGTGGGCACCTCGCTGGCCAGGACGTCGAGCGTGTCGGCGTCGACCCCGTCGAGAGGCGATCCGAACAGCACGGCCGATGCTGCCTCGGCCGCCGCCGCCGCGGCGGCGCCGTGGACGAGGGCGGTGACCTCCCGGGCCAGCCGGCGCTGGCCCTCACGGCGCTCCGGGGCCTCGTCGTGGGCGGCGGCCGCCTCCCGCACCGCCTCGAGGGGCATCAGCGTGAACTTGGCCAGGAACTCGCCCACCTGGCGGTCGTCGACGCCCATCCAGTGCTGGAAGAAGCGGTACGGCGACGTCTTGGCGGGGTCGAGCCACACCCTGGCCCCGGTGGTCTTGCCCAGCTTGGTGCCGTCGGGCGCCGTCAGCAGCGGCCAGGACAGGCCGTGCACCGACGACCCCCGTGTACGGCGGATCAGGTCGACGCCGGCGAGGATGTTGCCCCACTGGTCGGACCCGCCGACCTGGAGCTCGCAGTCCAGGTGGTCGTGGAGCCAGCGGAAGTCGTTCGCCTGGAGCAGCGAGTAGGCGAACTCGGTGAAGCTGATCCCCTGGTCGCTGTCCATCCGGGCCCGGACCGCCTCCCGGGCGACCATCTGGTTGACGGTGGCGTGCTTGCCCACGTCGCGCAGGAACTCCAACAGACCGAGGCGGGCCGTCCAGTCGCGGTTGTCGACCAGCAACGCCCCGCCCTCGCCGAAGTCGATCACCGCCGCCATCTGGGCGCTGATGGCGGCGACGTTGGCGGCGAGGGTCTGCTCGTCGAGGAGGTTGCGCTCGTCGCTGCGGCCGCTGGGGTCGCCCACCATCCCGGTGGCGCCGCCGGCGAGAGCGACCGGGCGGTGGCCGGCGTCCTGGAAGCGCCTGAGGACCAGCAGGCCGATCAGGTTGCCGACGTGGAGGCTGTCGGCGGTGGGGTCGCAGCCGTAGTACAGGGTGATGGGACCCTGCTCGAGGCGCTGGGCGAGCGCGTCGCGGTCGGTCGTGTCTTGCACGAGGCCTCTGGCGTCGAGGTCGGCGAGCAGGTCCATGGCGCCGCAGATGTTGGCCGCCCCGGCCGTCGGGGTCGAACCGGATGACCCGAGACAGGCCGGGTGAGCGGTCGGCCAGGAGTGCTCCGCTGGCGCTGCGCAAGAC
>DATABX010000281.1:0-6501 GCA_036259335.1 Actinomycetota bacterium | reverse complement strand
TTCACCCTCAGCCGGAGCGCCCGCCCGACGTCCCACATGGCGGCGGGAGCGGTCCGGCACACGAGCCTGATCGACACCGCGTCGTCCCCCAACTCCTCCACGCCCCAGATCTCCGGCTCCCCGATCGTGAGCTCGGCAAGGTCGGGGTCCTCGTAGGCCTCGACCGCCGCGGCGAGGATTACCTGCGATGCCCGGCGCAGGTCGACGCCGTACCCGACGCCGACGTCGAGCACCACCCGGTTCCAGCCTTTGTTGGCGTTGGCCAGACGATTGATCTCGCCGTTTCTCATCGTCCACAACCTGCCGTCGAGTGCCCGGACCTGGGTGGTACGGAGCCCGACGTGCTCCACCGTGCCGCTGACCCCGTCTATCTCGACGATGTCGCCCACTCCGAACTGATCCTCGGCGAGCATAAACAGGCCGGAAACCAGGTCGGACACCAGGTTCTGGGCGCCGAAGCCCAGCGCCACCCCGACGATTCCCAGCCCGGCGATGAGCGGAGCCAGGTTGATACCGACCTCCGCCAGGACGACCAGCACCGCCAGCACCCACACCACCGAGGTGGCGAGCGCGATCAGAACTCCTGCGAGGGTTTCGCCCCGGACGGTACTGCGGGCGGCAGCCGCCGGGTCGCCCGCCACCCCGGCGCCCAGCGTGCGGACGAGCACCTTGCCGATGACCCGGGTGATCAGCCGCTTGAGGATCTTTATGCCGAAGAACGCGGCCACCAGGACGCCGGCAATTCGGAGAACCGGCCACAGCAGGTCGAGCGGAAGCTCTGGCATCACCCCACGCTAGGCGGCAGGTACCCGATGGTCAAGCCGGCCGGCGGTTGCCTCGCCGGTCCGCTACCGGGGCGAATCCGCACTTCCTTGACAATTCCCCCGCAGTTTCCAGACCTGCGTCTCCTAGTCTGATCCGCGTTACGCCGGCCACCGGCACCGCAGACGAAAGGACTTCGAGCATGCAAAAGCCGCGCATCGGGTGGACGCGCTCACCCGGCAGGCTGAGCACGCCGCGGCGGCCTCTCGGTGGAAACCCTGGAGGAGCTGGATCAAATAGCAGGGTAGGCGGGGGGCCATCCCCGATAGACCCCGCCCGCCGGTCCTAAGAGGATCTCGCCATGGAAGAGCTGCTGAACCTCTCCGGCCCGGTTCTCTACACGATCGTCGCATTGCTCGCCTTTGCCGAGTGCGCTCTGCTGGTCGGCCTGCTGGTTCCGGGGGAGTCCGCCCTGATCCTGTCCGGCGTGCTCGTCTCGCAGGGCCGCGCCGAGCTCGGCTGGATGATCCTCGCCGGGTGGCTGGGCGGGGTCCTCGGCGACTCGATCAGCTATTCGGTCGGTAAGCGGTTCGGCCCCCGGCTCGTCGAGACCCGGCTCGGCCGGCGGGTGGGCAGCGCCAACTGGGAGCGAGCCCGCCGCTATCTGCAGGAGAAGGGCGGCCGGGCGGTTTTCGGCGGCCGGTTCATCGGAATCCTTCGAGCGCTGATCCCGGCCGTCGCCGGCTGGGCGCGGATGCCCTACCGCACCTTTCTGGTTCACAACGCCGCGGGAGCGCTGGTCTGGTCGGCGGGCTGCATCGGCGCCGGCGCCCTGGCCGGGCGCAGCTGGCCGCTGGTCCGCGACTGGATCGGCGGGACCAGCCTGGCCGCCGGGATCGTGGTGGTCTTCGTCCTGGGCCTGGTCCTCACCGTCCAGCGAGCCCGGGCCCGGCAGGACAGCCCCCACGAGCTGGCCGGGCGGGTGTTGCGCTGGAGCGTCGTCACCGTCTCGGTCGGGATCCTGGTCCACATCGTCGGCCTGGCCCTGCCCGGCATCCGGGAGTCGGCCGGGGCGCTCATGCAGATCAACCCGGTTTACGTGGCCGCGGCCGTCGGGCTGGAGATCCTGGCCCTCGGGGCGTTGACTCAGCTCTATCTGCAGACCGTGCGAACCCTCGGCGGCAGGCTGAGCTTCCGGGAGGCGGTCGGCACCACGATGTCCGGGTTCACCGTCTCCCGGGTGCTGCCGGGCGGCGGCGCAACCGGCGGCTTCTTCATGGCCCGGGGCATGACCGCCCGTGGAGTGCCGGCGGCCACTGCTACGAGTGCGGTCTTCATCGGCGGGGCAACCGGGATGGGGGTGCTGGGGATCGTGGTGATCGCCGGCGCTCTGGCCACCCTGGTCCAGGGCGACCTGCCGGCCGGCTACCTGGTGGGCATCCCGGTGGCGGTGGCGATGGTCATCGGTGCCGCGCTGCTGGCGGCCCGCATGCTGAAGTCGGCGACCCTTCGCACCAGGGTCTTCTCCGCCGCCGAACGGGGCCTTCGGGCACTCCGGCTGCCGGGGGACCTGGCGACCCCGCGGCGGTTCCTCGAGGAGGTCGCCCGTTCGCTGCCGCCGCTGCGCCGGCTGACGCTGCCGATGCGCTGGTCGGCCCTGTTCTGGCTGGCCGACGCAACCGTTCTCTGGCTGCTGTTCGCAGCGTTCGGCGAGCCGGTGGGGTTCGGGGTGGTGCTGGTGGCCTACGGTGCGGCCAACCTGCTGAACGCCCTGCCGATATCGCCGGGAGGGCTCGGTCTGGTCGAGGCCGGGCTGTCCGCCACCTTCGTCGCCTTCGGCGTGCCGCCGAGCGTGGCGCTCACTGCAGTCCTGGTCTACCGATTGGTCTCGTTCTGGCTGCCGCTGGCCGGCGGGGTCCCCGCCTACCTCGCCGGCAGCCGCCGCCGGCCCGCCCTGGCGGGCAAGCCGCTGCCCGAGGGATCGGCCGGCTTATGAGCAGCGGTCCGGTCAGCCTGATGGGCGGAATGGAGCACTCGCCGGGGTGCGAGCCCATCGACCGCCACCTCATGGACCTGCTCGGCGTCCGCCGGCCGACGGTGGTGGTGGTACCGGCGGCCTCGCGCAGCCACATGGTGCCGGTCGCCTCCGAGCGGGCCCTGCGCTACTGGAGCCGGCTCGGAGGGCGGGTGCGGGTGGCTCTGGCGGGACGGGACGACCCGGAGTACGTGGTGGACGCCCTGGAAGGTGCCGACATCATCGTGATGACCGGAGGCCAGTCCGACCACATCCGGACCGCTCTTCACGGCACCGAGGTGTGGGACCGGATCGTGGCGATGTGGATGCAGGGGACCGCGGTGGCGGGGTCGTCCATGGGCATGATCGAGCTGTTCGAGCTGAGGTTCAGGTTGTGGCCGCCCCGACCCCTGGCGGTGGTCCGGGGCCTGGGCCTGCTCAACGGCTACCTCGGGGTTCCCCACTACGACCGGTACGGCCTGCGCCGGTGGTGCGACCTGGCTTCGCTCAGGTTGACCGGGCCGGGAATCCTGGGCATCGACGAGAGGACCGGGCTGGTGGGCCGGGAGGGCCGGTTCCGGGTCGTCGGTTGTGGTTCCGCGGCGGTGGTGCGCAACGGCGCCCGGTGGGAGCTGGCCGCCGGCGCGGAGATCGTGCTCAACCAGTCGGAGAACCTGCTGCGCCCGGTGGGAGAGCCCGCGACGCCGCCGCTGCGGCAGGCCAACCGCCTTACGGCGAGCCGGCCCTGACCGGCCGCAGTCTAAGGCGGCGGCGTTAGGCTGTGGGCGGCGCAGGAACTTTCCCCCTACTCGCCGGTTTTCGCCCGGGGTGCAAGGATTTTTACCGCCGGTCCACCTGCTCTTAACCTCTGCGTAACCAGGCGTGGATAGTGTCCCCACCAGGGTCCGCCGAAATGTAGAAATGACAACACTTCGCCGGAAGATCAGTTAGTGTCGGATTAGTTGAACCGCTTCACAAGACGTCGAAAACAAAGTTTCGCGCTTTGTGTTTGAAGGTCGAAAACGGGGGAATGCAACACCGAATGCCGGCCACCCTTGATGGGAATCCGCCGGGAAACCAGTCACCGCCAACCGAGTTCGAGGTGGGGAAGAACCTCTCCGCCTGACTGCAGAAGCCAACTACAGAGAACCGGTCCTTGCCTTCTCCCAGAAGGCTGCGGCCCCGAAAAATCCATCGAGTAAACAACCGAACAATTCGCATACGGATTGATTCCGGCTGCCTAAAACAGCCTTTACGACCCGGCTCCCAGAGCCGGGCGCTTAAAAACCATGCCCCGGTCGGGGGGCCAATCGAACGATTCCCAGGTTAGGAGGTTTGTACTGGCGCATCCATCCGGCGATTCCGGTCGCGTATCCACCGACGGCAAGTTCTTCACGCTCAACGGTCGCCGGTTCGACTTTCGGGGGGTCACCTACGGGACCTTCTGCCCCCGAAGCGACGGCGACCTGTTCCCGGAGCGGGATCAGATGAAGCGGGATTTCGCCTCGATCTCAGATGCCGGCTTCACCGTCGTGCGCACCTACACCGATCCGCCGGACGACGCGCTCGACCTCGCAGCGGATTGGGGACTGAAGATCCTCGCCGGGGTGTACTACCCGGACTGGCGGTACCTCGTCGGGTGCTCCCGCCGGCAGTTCGCCCGGGTGGCGCGCCAGGCCCGGGTCCTGGTGCGCACCGCCGCTCGCCGGCACGCCGCCGACGAGAACCTCGCCGGCCTGGTGGTCGGCAACGAGATCCCCGCCGACGTGGTGCGCTGGGTGGGCACGAAGACGGTCGGCCGGCTGATCGCCGAGCTGGCCGAGGTGGTGCGGGAGGAGGACCCGGGACGTCTGGTCACCTACGCCAACTACCCGACCACCGAGTACCTCGACCTGTCGACCCTGGACTTTTTGACCTTCAATGTCTTCCTCGAGGACCGGGAGGACTTCCGGCGCTACGTCAACCGCCTGAGCACGCTGGCGGGGGACCGGCCGCTGGTTCTGGGGGAGATCGGCTTCGACTCCGGAGGCGGCGCCCGGCTGCAGGCGGAGCTCATCGGCAGCCAGCTCGAGGTGGCTCTGGAGCGGGGGGTGGCCGGCACCTGCATCTTCTCCTGGACCGACGAGTGGGGGGTGGCCGGCAGGCCGGTGGAGGGCTGGCACTTCGGGCTCACCCGGCAGGACCGTACACCGAAACCGGCCCTCGAAACCGCCATCCGCTTCAACCGCACCGGGCTGGCCGACCTGAAACCGCGCTGGCCGGAGATCAGCGTGGTGGTCTGCGCCCACAACGCCGAGGCGACGCTCGACGAGTGCCTTCGCCACCTCTGCGCCCTGGACTACCCGGCCCTGGAGGCGATCGTGGTGGACGACGGCTCGACCGATGCGACCGCCGACATCGCCCGTCGCTACCCGGTGAAGCTGGTGCAGAACGGGTGGGGAGGGCTGTCCGCCGCCCGCAACGCCGGATGCGTGGCCGCCACCGGGGAGATCGTCGCCTACCTGGACTCCGACGCCTACCCCGCCCCCGAGTGGCCCTACTACCTGGCGCTCGGCTTCGACGCCCCTGAGGTGGTCGGCGTCGGGGGCCCCAACCTGCCGCCTCCCGGATGCGGGCTGATCGCGCAGCAGGTCGCCCGGGCCCCCGGCGGGCCGGTGCACGTGCTGCTCACCGACGACCGGGCGGAGCACGTCCCCGGGTGCAACATGGCGTTCTGGAAGGACACGCTGCTGGAGGTCGGCGTCTTCGACCCGATCTACGTCGCGGCCGGCGACGACGTCGACCTGTGCTGGCGGGTCCTCGACGCAGGCGGCGAGATCGCCTTTCACCCCGGCGCCCTGGTGTGGCACCACCCGCGCACCACCGTCGGCGGCTACCTGCGCCAGCAGCGGGGGTACGGCAAGGCCGAGGCCCTGGTGTCGGCCCGCCACCCGAACCGGTTCTGCGGACTGGGCACCGCCCGCTGGCGCGGATTCATCTACAACTCGCTCAACAACTCGACCTTCGGGCAGCGGGTCTACCGGGGAGCCTACGGAGCGGCGCTGTTCCAGTCGGTCTACCGGAAAGCAACCCACCGGCTCGACATCGCCCACCAGGTGGGGGTGCCGCTGGCTCTGCTGGCGCTTTTGATCGGACCCCTGCTGGCCGTGACCGGCTCGGTCGAGGCCCCCCTGATCGCCGCCGGGTTCGTGACCGCACTGGGAGCGGTCGACACCGCCCGGGTGGCGCCACCCCGCAACCTGGCCCGCGGGCGGCTTCGGTTCCGGCTGGGGGTCGCGCTGCTGCACCTGCTGCAGCCGCTGGTCAGGACCTGGGGCCGGCTGCGCAACGGCTCGGCTGCGGCGAGGGTGGTCCGGCCGGAGGCGCTGCCCGCGGTCACCCGGGGCGAGGGCAACTTGCTGATCTTCGACGGCGACCGGCCCCGCGAGCAGTTCGTCTCCCTGCTGGCCGCCCACCTGCGACGGACCGGCCTGCGCCTGGAGTCGGCAACCGGTTGGGAAGAGCACGACCTGACGCTGCTGGCCTCGACGACGGTGTCCGGGATGGTGACCAGCAGCGCCTTTCCCGAGGGCTGTATCCAGATGCGGCTCCGCCCCAAGCTGCGCCTGCGGCCGGTCGTGGTCATGGTCGCGGCCGCGCTGCTGGGCATGGTGTGGCTGCCGGCCTTCTCCGGCGCCGTCGGGGCGGCGATCGCACTGGAAACCGCCCGCGGCTGGTACCGGGTC
>DATABX010000280.1:0-7399 GCA_036259335.1 Actinomycetota bacterium | reverse complement strand
ACCACATCCGGCACTGGACCCATGACGGGCGGACCGACGCCGACAACCTGATGCTTTTGTGCTCCACCACCGGCTGGTCCACGAGGGAGGCTGGAGCATCAAGGGCAACCCAGACGAGTGGATCGACTTCATCGACCCCCACGGCAACCTGCTCAGCTCGCTGCCCCCGCCCCCGGTGGAACCGGAGCTGCGGGACGGGCTGTTCGACCTGTTCTGGGAGGACCGGCCGCCGGACCGGCCGCCGCCCGGTAAGGACGGGCCGCCCGGCGTGGGCCAGGCCGGCGTGGGGCCGCCCGGGGAGACGGGGCCGCCCGGGGAGGAGGGGCCGCCCGGTGGGGACGGGCCGCCCGGTGGGGACGGGCCGCCCGGCGAGGGGCAGGCGGGTTAGCCCGTTGGCAGCGGTGAGGGCACGCCCTCTCCCGGGGGACCGAGGCTGAAGCCGGCCACGGTGCGGCCCTGGGCATCCAGGCCTCGCACGGCTTCGACGTGCTGCGCCGGCTCCGGGTCCAGGGGTACCACGAAGAAGCGCCGGTTGGGTGCAGCGCTGGAGGAGGCCGTGTCGGCCCCGGGGGATTCCCCTTCGGGAACGTTGACCACCACCCGGGTGACCTCTGGAGCTGTGATGCCGACGACGAACTTGGGAAGCTGCTCTGCGTTGACGCCGCCGAAGCCGTATCGCATCCGGTCGTCGCCGTTGAAGTCCTGCTCGTTGTTCTCGTCGCAGACGGTCATACCGGCTTGGCCGGCGGCGTTCTGCAGCTCGACGCAGACCGGGGTTCCCGGCTTCACAACCAGCTTCCAAGCTACTCCCTCGAAGGTTCCTTCCGCCAGGGTGGCCGCGTCAGCAGGGGTGGCCGAACCCGCCGGCGAAGGTGACTCTGCGGGTGACCCGGTGGCATCCGGCGAGGCCGTGGTCTGGGTTGCGGAGGGCGTCGGCTCAGGGTCCGGCGTGGCACACGCCACCGAAATCGACAAGAGCGCAATCAGAGCGGCGAACAGCCTTGTTTTGGTCACCTATATGTCCTCCCGTTGGCAGCTTGACGCAAATGTAGCGCGCGAAGATGCCGTCGTCGCTGTAATCCGCCCGCTCTACCCGAAATCCAGCCCGTTCGATCATCGGCTCCATAAGCCAGGTGAAGGTGCTGTTCTCGTCACGAACGTGCTCCTCCAGCTCCGGGCGGGTCCAGCCGTCCTCCACCACGTTCGACGCAGTGCCGGACATCCAACTCTCCAGCCGGTCGATCGCTTCACCGGGCTGGAAGTTGTAGACGACGTCCCACAGCCGGAGGATTCCGCCGGGACGCAGCACGCCGGCCATCCGGTCGAGAGCTATCGCTTTCCAGAAATCCGGCAGGTGGTGCAGTGCGTACCTCGTGTAGACGAGGTCGACCGGCTCGGTCTCGTGGCGGTAGCTCAGGAAGCCGGCCAGGACGCAGTTGACGTTGCGGGCGCCGGAGCTGGCCACCTTCTCGCGAAGCCGGTCGAGCATCACCTCCGAGACGTCGACAGCCGTGACGTGCCGGACCAACTTCGATGCCGCCATCGCGAACTGGCCGGTGCCGGCACCGAAATCCACCACGCGGGAGCCTCGGCCGATCCCGAACTCCGCCAGAAGCTCGAGTTCGCCCGCTGCGCCGGCATCCTCTTTTCGGTCGTACCGGGCGGCGTGATCGGGGTCGAGGTGCTCGCGGCCGGCATGGCGAAGCTCGTCGGGCAGCCAGGATTCCATACGCCATGGTGCACCACGGACCCTCGAATAGAAAGCGCCCGGACTTCAATCGGATATCCCCGGGGGAAAGGCGGTTGAGCCCCCGCAACGCAAACCGCCTTGCTTAGCCGGGCAGGCGATGGGATACAGTCCCTTTCGTGAGTCCAAAGGCGCTGCGCAGCTTTACGGTCCGCGCGCGCCTTCCGGAGGCGCTGCGGCCGCTCCAGGAGATCGCCATGAACCTTCGGTGGTCGTGGGACAACCGCGCCCGCGACCTGTTCCGGTGGGTCGACCCGGACGCCTGGGACGCCAGCGGAGGCGACCCCCTGAAAGTCCTCGGCACCGTCAGCCGGCAGCGGTTCGATGCCCTGGCGAGCGACCGGGCGTTCATGGAGTTCATGCGCGAGGTCCACCTGGAGTTCGTCCACTACGTCGAGTCCGAACGCTGGTTCCAGAACCGCAACAGCCCGCTGCGCTCGGTTGCCTACTTCTCGCCCGAGTTCGGGCTGACCGAGACCCTGCCGCAGTACTCCGGCGGTCTGGGCGTGCTGGCCGGCGACCACCTCAAGGCTGCGAGCGGCCTCGGCATCCCGATCATCGGGGTCGGGCTGTTCTACCGGGAGGGCTACTTCCGCCAGGAGCTGAATGCCGACGGCCAGCAGCAGGAGCGGTACCTGCAGCTGGACCCCCACGGCATGGCGCTGACCCGGATGCAGCCGGAGGTCGAGGTAGACCTGGCGGGCAACACCCTCAAGGCCCAGATCTGGCGGGCCCAGGTCGGCCGGGTGAAGCTTTACCTGCTGGATGCCGACGTCGACGGCAACGACGTCAACGGCCGCCTGGTCACCGACCGGCTCTACGGCGGGGACGAGGAGCATCGCATGGCCCAGGAGATCCTTCTCGGGGTGGGCGGAGTACGGGCGCTGGAGGCGGTCGGCGAGACCCCGCAGGTGTTCCACATGAACGAGGGCCACGCCGGCTTTTTGAGTCTCGAGCGCATCCGCTGCTTCATGGTCGACGACGGGCTGACCTTCGCCGAGGCGGTGGAGGTCAACCGGGCGGCAACCGGGTTCACCACCCACACCCCGGTGGCTGCCGGCATCGACCGCTTTCCCCGGGCGCTGATGGAGCGGTACTTCAAGAACTGGGTCGACGAGTGCGGCATCAGCTTCGACGAGTTCATGTCCATCGGCCAGGAGCCGGGCGCCGACCCTTCGTCACCGTTCAACATGGCCGTGATGAGCCTGCGGCTGGCGTCGAAGGCGAACTCGGTATCCCGGCTGCACGGCCAGGTCAGCCGTCAGATCTTCCACGGCCTGTGGCCCGACATCCCGGTCGACGAGGTCCCGATCGGCCACGTCACCAACGGGGTCCACGCCCGCAGCTGGGTCTCGTCGAGCATGTCGAAGCTGTTCGACCGCTACGTGATGCCCGACTGGGACCAGGCAAACGGCGACCGGTGGGCGCAAATCCGCTCGGCCCGGGACGACGAGGTCTGGCGGGTGAAGGAGACCGCCCGGGAGCGCCTGGTCCTGAACGCCCGAAGCCTCCTGAAGGCCGGTCTGGTCCAGAGCGGCGCCGGCGGCGTCGACGTCGACTGGGCAGACCGGGTGCTCGACTCCCGGATCCTCACCATCGGCTTCGCCCGGCGTTTTGCCGAGTACAAGCGGGCGACACTGCTGTTCCAGTACCCGGAGCGCCTGAAGGCGCTGCTGCTGAACTCCGAGCGCCCGGTGCAGATCGTGCTGGCCGGCAAGTCGCACCCCAGGGACGAGATCGGCAAGGGGATCATCCGCGAGATAGTCCAGTTCGCCAAGGATCCCCTCGTGCGCCACCGGGTGGTGTTCATCCCCGACTACGACATGCACATCGCCCGGATGCTCTACCAGGGCTCCGACGTCTGGCTGAACAACCCGCGCCGGCCCCTGGAGGCCTGCGGCACCAGCGGCGAGAAGGCCGCCCTGAACGGCGCACTCAACGTGTCGATCCGGGACGGCTGGTGGGACGAGATGTTCAACGGCGAGAACGGCTGGGCGATCTCCTCGGCCGAGACCTACGGCGACCTGCGCAAGCGGGACGAGCTGGAGGCGGCGAGCCTGTTCGAGATCCTCGAGCGCCAGGTGATTCCCAAGTTCTACGACCGCTCCGAGGGGCCGGTTCCCCGCGACTGGGTCCGCATGGTCAAGTCTTCGCTCTGTTCGCTCGGCCCCCAGGTCACCGCCGCCCGGATGCTGCGCGACTACCTGGACCTGATGTACGAACCCCTGGCCAGAAACGTCGACACCCTCTATGCCGACGACTACAAGCTGGCCAGGATGCTTGCCGCCTGGAAGAAGCGGGTGACCGACGGCTGGGGAGCGGTCAAGGCGGTCGATGTGCAGGAGGTGAATCCTGCGCCCGCCAGCCGGGGCGACTCCCGGACGGTCGCGGCTGTGGTGGAGCTGGGAAGTCTGGCGCCGGACGACGTCTCACTGCAGCTGATGCACGGCCCGGTGGGGACCGGCGACGAGCTGCAGGACACGCAGATCGTCGAGATGTCGCTACAGGGCAGGACCGAACAGGGTCTCTACCGGTACGAAGGCAGCTTCGTGTGCGAGCTTGCCGGCCGCTACGGCTTCGCGGTCCGGGTGGTGCCATTCCATGAGAACCTCAACACCTTCGCCGAGCTCGGTTTGATTGCCTGGGCGTGAGCCAGCAGGTCAACTAGCGATCGACAGCTCGAGCTTCTCCAACCCCAGGAACTCCGCCAGCTTGACCGCCTCCTGCTCCACCCCGGCGCGAGCCCAGGCCGGCAGGGCAACGAACGGCTCGACCGACACCAGCAGCCGGGTGCCCTTCTTTTCGTGGGACCAGATGCCGTCCATTCGGCCGTCTACCAGCAGGACTGGAGAGATCCAGCCCTGGGGCCGGTAGACCCGGGCCTTGTACGGGCCGGGCATCATCTTCTCGGCGTGCAGGGTCGCCGCAATCACGTACTGGTCGAAGGCGGGCACCAGGTTCACCCGGCCCGGCGGCTCGGACTGCGCGGCGGAGGCGGCCTGGTCTGCAAGCATCCAGCAGGACGTGCCTTCGACATCGACCTGGGCCACCTCGTCCCCCAACGCCCGGATGCGCGCAAGCGCCTTGGCCGGTGAGAGAAACCACCAACGGCCGTAGTCCTCGCGGGTTGCCGGGCCGTTGGAGGCCAGGAACCGGCGGGTGATCTCGTCCAGTGCCACGGCGGGATCGACATCGTGCCGGTTGCCCAGCCAGGTGTGCGGATGGGTGAAACGGACCTTCTGCCCCTCGTTCGGGCCGAAGCAAAGGCGGCCCTGGAAAGCCGCGGGCTTCAGCAGGGCCCCCCAGCTCTCCCGCATCTTCTCCCCCAGCTCGGCCGAGCCGGTGCGCTTCGCAACCTCGGTCGCCAGCGCTTCTCTGGTAAGCAGCCGGTCCTCGAGCGAGTCGGAGATCGCCCGGACCAGATCCTCGAACTGCGGCCTCGAGACTCCAAAGGCCTTGAACCAGGCGCCCTTCAGGTAGTGGTCGTAGGTCGACAGGCCGGCCTGCCAGGTCCAGTACTCGGAGGCCGGGAACAGGTGCAGGGTCCCCCGCATCGCCCAGGTCTTGACCAGCGTGCGCTCCTCCCACAGCGCCCGGGCGACCGTATCGGGCCGGATGCCCTCCACCCGGGCCCACAGAGAAAGCTCGGCCGACGACATAAGCTGGGCGTGCAGGCCGCAGGTCGCCGCCGCGGCGGACAGCATGGCGTCCGCTCCGACCCGGCGGTCAAGTCCCTGGCGGGCCAGCCGCCACGCCATCACGTTGTTCCAGAGCACGACCGGAGGGTACCCCAGAACCCGGTAGTCCCCCCGGAGCTATTAAAATCTATACATCAACCAATGTAGGGATTTGGAGGCGCGATGACGATCCGGCGAGACCACGGTTTCAGAAGACTCCTCTGCCTGTGCCTGACGACGATCCTTCTGGCGGCCTGCGGGGGCTCGGGTGACCCGGAACCCGCCGAGGAGCGAATTGCCTCCACCGCCAAGATGTCCATCGTCGAGCCCGCGCAGGGCGCGGTCGTCACGGGCCCCATGATGCGGGTCGTCATCTCCCTGGAGGGAGGCAAGATCATCCCGCAGGCCACGACCGACCTGGAGCCCGACGAGGGGCATATCCACCTCAGCCTGGACGGCGAGCTGTCGACCATGACCTACGGGCTGGACCAGGAGATCGAGGTCACACCCGGCCGGCACATCCTCCAGGCGGAGTACGTCGCCGGCGACCATGCGCCGTTCCAGCCGCGAGTGATTGCGGCCCGGCAGATCACGGTGCAGTGAGGACCGTGCTGCCCGCCCGAAATTGGGAAGCTCCGCTGGCGGTGGCCGGGGGCACCCTCGCGCTGGTCGCCCGGGTACCCTCCCCCCTGACGGTGGGCGTCACCGCGGCGGTCGGCGCGGTCGGCGGCCTGGTTGCGGTGGGCTCCGTCAAGCCGCATGCGACCCGGCTCCGGTGGGTGGCGGCCGTGGCGCTGGGCACGGCCCCCTTCGTCTTGGCGTCGCTGTTCCTCATGAGCAACCCGCTGCCCCGCGCTGCGTTCTGGGCAATCGGTGCGAGCGTCGCCGCGGCGGTCGCCGAGGAGATCTTCTTCCGCCGCCTCGTGTACGGGTGGCTGGAGAGGTGGGGCGCGGCAGCGGCAGTTGTGGGCTCGGCGGCCCTGTTCGCGGCGATCCACGTCCCGGTCTACGGGCCGGCGGTGCTGCCGCTCGACTTTGCCGCCGGCTTGATCTTCGGCTGGCAGCGCCGGGCCACCGGCAGCTGGACCGCCCCCGCAGCCACCCACGTCGTCGCCAACCTGATCGCGTCGCTTTAGCCGTGGATTCCGTGACCGGATCGGCTCGGCGCATCGGCACCCGCGGGCTCGCGGCGGCTGCCGTCTACCTGCTGGTCGCCTGGATCTCGGTCGAGGCGGGCCTGGTTTCCCGCAGCCCGCTCTACGACGGTCTGGCGGGCATCCCGGCCTACCGCTGGGTGGACCCGCCGGAGGAGCGGGTCGACGACAACGAGGTCCCCGAACCGGACACCTTCGAGGTCCAGGTGGCCACCTCCGGCCAGGCCGACCCCGGGTCGGTGACCACCGGCGACGGCCAGGCGACGATGACCTTCAACTACCTGCCGCCCGCGCCGGAGCCCTACTCGTTCACCCTCACGATGACCCCGCTGGACCCGACCACCCTGGCGCCCCCGCCCGACGGCTTCTACTTCGACGGCAACGCCTACCGGATCGAGGCGCTCAACGACCAGACCGGCGCTCCCGTGGAGGGGAGTTTTACGACGATTCTGCGATTTTCGGTGCACGCCCCCCAGGTGCTCGCCTTCAACGGCTCGACCTGGGAGCCGGTGCCCGATCCATTGATGACCGACGCCGACCTGCAGGTGAGCGTCAACACTCCGGCCAACGGCACCTTCGTCCCGGCCGGAACCGGGACCCGGCCGCCGGAGGTGGTCGGCGGTGGCGAGAGCTTCCCGTGGTTCTCCACGATCCTCGGCTCACTCGGATTGATGCTGCTGTTCGCGGCCGCCTTCATCGCGATCCGCCGGCGGGATGCCTAAAAGGTCCTTAACGCGACAAGCATCACGCGCCAAGGTAATGGTACGTTTACAACCGTGCAAAATCGCTTAATGCGTCGGTCCCCCACGCCCGACCCGCTC
>DATABX010000279.1:0-3358 GCA_036259335.1 Actinomycetota bacterium | reverse complement strand
CGAGACTAAGGTCATCAGCTTTTTAGATCCGAGCCTCGACTCCATCACCTTGCCGGTGGAACGGGAGAGGGTGAATGAATCCGGCGTGACGAGGCCCCCCACCACCGACTCGCCGGTCCCGAAGTTGGCTTCCAGGTAGGCGGCGTCGCCCTCCGGCTCCAGGGGGTGGCGCGTGAACAGGACGCCGGCTCGGTCGGCGAACACCTGCCTCTGGACGACCACGGAGAAGTCGGGCCCGGCGCCCAGGGGGGTGCCGGACCGGCGGCGGTAGGAAAGCGAGACCTCCGACAGGCAGGAGGCCCAACACCGCCGGATGGCAGTTGCCACCGCGTCACCGGATACGCCCAGTTCGGTGGCGAACTGCCCGGCGAAAGACGCGGATGCCGAGTCCTCGACGGCGGCCGACGAACGTACCGCGACCGCCCGGTTGCCGCCACCGGCAAGCTTTTCGTAGGCGGCCAGGATCCGTTCCAGGACATTCTCGGGGATGGTCGACTCCGCGACCTGTTCCTGCAGGTCGTCGATCGGCCCGCTTGCCGCCTCCGACGGCCACACCAGCCGGTTGGAGGCAAGGTGGCGTTCGAACGCAGCCGAGGTCACGACGAAGAAGTCCGGCACCGGCAGTCCGAGGGCGGCCAGCCGGGCGAGCGACGCACCCTTGCCGCCCACCAGGGCGAGGGACGCCTCCCGCGCCTGAACTGCGTCGAGAACGAAGTCGTTAACCGAGCAGCTCCCTAGCCAGCCTCACGCTCTCCCGCAGGTTGGCCAGCCCTCCCAGGGTGACCAGGTCCCCGTACCGGTCGATGTCGAGCACCAGCGAGCTCATCTCCACCAGCCGGCACTCCAGGCCGCTCTCCTGCGCCCGGGTCCGGTGCAACTCGGCGCTGCCCGGCCCGAAGCACGGACCGATCGTTTCCGGGGGCCGCCGGAGCAGTGCGTTGGTGCCTCCGTCCGGGGAGGGAGCAATCACCACGTCCTCCGGGCAGGCGAACAGAGCGGTCACGTCGTCCGAGGTCACCATCGGCACGTCGGAGGGCAGCACCAGAAGGGTGGTGGCGCCGCCGGAGAGGGCGCTCCGGGTGCCGGCCGCAACCGCCGCATTAAGCCCCTCGCCCGGGTCGGCGACTAGCTCACACCCGAAGGCCAGCCCTACCGCTTCGGCGTCCTGGTCGGAGGTGACTATCAGCCGGTGGCTCCACTTGTCGGTGGCCCTAAGCACGTCGGCGAGCATCGCCAGCCCGAGGCGCCGGCGATCCGGCGGGGCCAGGCGCTCGGAGAGCCGCAGCTTGGCCCGGTCCAGGCGCTTCACCGGAATTAGGATCGATTCCAGCTCTATCTCCTCCAGCCTCGGTGATCGCGGGCGGCCTTGGGGCGGCCGGGGAGCTGCGTCCCAGCGGCCTTCAGCGCGCGCAGCTTATACTCTCCCGCATGGCGGACGTTAACGGAGGCGCACCGGCGGCGACAGGCGACAAACGGAAGCACTGGAATGCCGGCCCCGAGCGCAAGCACTGGAAGCATCTCTACAACGAAATCGTAGCGACCGAGGTCTGTGTCGGGTGTTCGGCATGCGTAGTCTCCTGCCCGCACGACGTGATCGACATGACCGAGCTGCTTCGCCCGAAGCAGAAGGACGACTCGAAGCCGCCCGACTACTGCGAGCACGGCGAGCAGAGCTGCTCGCTGTGCGCCATGGCGTGCCTGCGCCTGGAGCCCAACCTCGACAAGATCGAGGACATGCTGTTCGGCCGCCGCCGCAAGCACCCCAGCGAGATCTACGGCCAGCACCGCGAGATGTGGCTCGCAAGGACCAAGGACGAAGCCATCGGCAAGGTCGGCCAGGACGGCGGCGTGGTGAGCACGCTCGTCGCCTGGATGCTCGACAACGGCGAGCTCGACGGCGCCTGCGTTGCGATGCCCGACCCGGACAAGCCGTGGTTCGACAAGCCGGCCGTAGTGCGTACCCGCGAGGAGATGCTGAAGTCGTCCGGCTCCCGGTACACCTACTGCAACACCCCCCTTGCCCTCAAGGAGGCGGCGGCGATGAAGCTCAAGAAGGTCGGCGTGGTCGGCGTCTCGTGCGAGTCGACCGCCATCAGGGAGATGGGCGCCGAGGGTATCAAGCGCTGGAGCCGGATGACCAAGTTCGTGGCCGGCCTGATGTGCAACGAGACCTTCAAGTACGAGGAGTTCATCTTCGACATCGTCCGGGACCGCTACAAGGTCAACGTCGACGACATCGTGAAGATCAACGTCAAGGGTGACGTCTACGTCACCTTGAAGGACGGTACCGACGTCAAGATCCCGCTGGACGAGTGCAAGGTGGTCTCCAACGACTGGTGCCACCACTGCCCGGACTTCTCGGCCGAGCACGCCGACATCTCGTTCGGCGGAATCGGCCTCAGCGGCTGGACGATGTGCATCATCCGCAGCGAGTACGGCAAGGACGTGTGGAACCGGGCGGTCGCCGCCGGGATTCTCGAGACCAAGCCTACCGAGGAGGACCCCGAGGGCATGCGGGTCCTGGAGGTGCTGGCCAAAAAGCAGCGCCGCCGCACCGGTCCGCTGGAGTCCCACGCCGCCGCCCGCTGGCCGGTGAAGCGGGTGCTGGACAAGGCCAAAAAGGAGTTCGTCGACGAGCAGCTGGCGGCCATCGCAGCCGGTTCCGGGGACGGCGCCGAGCCGACGCCGGGCATCGAGTCAGCGCCGCCCCGCTGATTTCCGGCACCACCCCTTCCAACCTCAGTTGAGATGAAGACCCGCGTCGTACTGCTGTTCGGCGGGCAGTCGGCGGAGCACGAGGTCTCCTGCGTCTCGGCCCGCCACGTCGCGGCGGCCATGGACCCGGCCCGCTACACGGTCATCCCGGTGGGCATCACCCGCGACGGTGACTGGGTGCTCCCCGACGCCTCGCTGCAGGTCATCGCCGGGGGAGCCCTGCAGATCCCGGCCGACGGGTTTGTCGCCGAGGGGGTCAAGCTGGACCTGTTCGGCGGGCTGGGCCGTCACACCGTCAAGTCGGTGCCGGGCGCCTACGGCCTGAAGGCCCCCACGCTGGCCTGCGACGTGGTCTTCCCCGTACTTCACGGCCCGTACGGTGAGGACGGGACCGTCCAGGGGTTCCTGGAGCTCGCCGGGGTGCCGTACGTCGGCTCCGGAGTGCTCGGCTCGGCGGTCGGAATGGACAAGCAGATGATGAAGCTGGCCTTCGCGTCGGCCGGGCTGCCCGGGCCCCGGCACGTGGTGTTTCGCAGGACCGGCTGGGAATCCCATCGGGAGGCGGCGCTCAGCACAGCCGCACTGCTCGGCTACCCCTGCTTCACCAAGCCGGCCAACCTCGGCTCGTCGGTGGGCGTCTCGC
>DATABX010000278.1:0-1715 GCA_036259335.1 Actinomycetota bacterium | reverse complement strand
ACCGGCTGGGTTGCAGGATCGGTGACCAGAATCTGGACCAGCGCGGCCAGAATCGGCTCCCCGGACGCCTCCTGCGCCCTCCAGAACTCGGCGGGAGCGGCATCGGGACCTGCCGACTCCTCGGTCTGGCTGTACTGGAAGGAGTCGGTAGGACGCATCGCCAGCTCTTCCAGCGTCGCGTAGTCACACCTCATTGCCGCCTGGATGATCTCGTTGCGAATCGAAACCACCTCGGAGGGAAGGTCACCGGCCTCGGGAATTGCGACGGTCAGTCGGGACGCCGAACAATCCGCATTTCCGTCCCCCCCGGGCGATCCGGTCTGACCGGGCGAGGCAGTCTGGCCCGGTGACGGCGTGCCTTCGGGCGACGGGCTCGGGCTCTCGGTGGCCGGCGTCTCGACAGCCTCATTCGAGCCGTCTCCTCCGCAGGCCGCAAGCATCGCCATCACGGCACAGACAAGTGCAAGCCGTAGGGTTCGAGTCATAAATCTCCTCCTTTGGGTCCGTCCGGGTCGACTGGGGCTTGACCCGTGGTCAGTCGCCGCTTCGCAGGGTGAGGATCTGCTCGTCGTAGTCGATCTCCACGACTCCAAAGCCGGCCAGTACATCCGACCCTAACAGTCCCCGGAACTGCGGCCCCTGCTCCGCCGGAACCTCGGGCAGCTGGGCGGTTATGAGGGTTCTGGGCTGCAGCTCGACGTCGCCGACCCGCCAGCCCTCCACCTCTATTGTCTCAGCATTGAACTCCGACTCTATGCCCTGGCCCTGGGCCGACTGACCCCGGTCGAGCCCCAGCTCGTCGGCCAGGTCCGGCGCCAGGACGGTGCGGGAAGCACCGGTGTCGAGCACGAACTGGAACGGCCCGGAGTCGCCGAAGTACACCGGCACCATCAAAAGGGTGCTGCCGGTGGGGTCGCTGAAGAGCTCCATGCCCACCTGGCCTTCGCCGACCTCCTCGGGCGCCTCCGACAGCGACCCGCCGCCCACCGCGACGCAGCCTGTGAGCATTAGCAAAGCGACGATGCACAGGGTCGACTTGAGGGGCCGGTTCGAATACAGGGGCGGGACTCCTTCGCAGAGGGCTTCCGATCGGTTACCTACCCAGTTCGCCGCGCTGGAAAAGCGGGTCCCGTTCATTCTTGGCTCAACCGCAACTCGTTAGGACCTGAGCAATGCGGCCAGCTCGAAGTGCATGCCGTCGGGCTTGGTCCAGCGGCCGCCCCAGCGAAAACCCCACTTCTCGAAGATGGCGACGATCTGCGGGTCCATCTTGGGCTTGCTGCCCTCGGGATTGTCGTAGACGTTGAGGTCGATCGCCAGACCCCAGGCGTGCTTGGACAGCGCGTGGTTGACCGGGTCCTTCTCCACGAACCGGGGCTGGTAACAGCGCCCGGCCTGCTCGGGCTTCAGCAGGTGCGAGAGGCCCTGGCTCTGGATGTCCTCCAGCGCGGCCCGAAGCTGCGGAAGCATCACCTTGTGGCAGCGGACCGATCCGATGATCGGCATCCGCTCGGTCGCCAGGTGGGTGTTGACCCAATTGCGGTCCTGGTTGATCGTGCCGTCCGGGTTCACGGTGAACGAGAAGGTGCCGATCGCTTTCTGCGCCGAGGTCCCGGTGAAAAAGGTTCGCCCTGAGGGCGGCAGCATGCTCTCGAACCTCACGCCCGGCAGCACGGTGCCCAGCTCCTTGGTCACCTCGGCGACGTTGGTGTCCT
>DATABX010000277.1:0-6506 GCA_036259335.1 Actinomycetota bacterium | reverse complement strand
GCCGTGAAAGAAGTGTTAGCTTTGATGGACAGCCACTAAGTTCTAGGCAAGGAATCCCTTTGATATATCCACGCATCGAGAAGCTCGCGGACAAGGTCGACAGCCGCTACACGCTGGTTATCCTGGCGGCCAAGCGGGCTCGCCAGATCAACTCCTACTACTACCAGCTGGGTGAGGGCATCCGGGACTTCGTCCCGCCGCAGGTGTCCGGCCTCGGCGAGGACGCCAAGGCGCTCTCCGTCGCGCTGGAGGAGATCGCGCAGGGCAAGTTCGGCTGGGAGCGCCCGCCGGAGGTTGAGTCCCGCATCAAGTAGCCCCTCTCATGGCACCGAAAAATCTATCCGGCAGCAAGATAGCCCTCGGAGTGTGCGGGGGCATCGCCGCGTACAAGGTCGCCGGCCTGGCCCGGGAGCTGAAGCGTGCCGGGGCCGACGTGCACGTGGTCATGACCCCCTCGGCGACCAACTTCGTCGGCCCCATCACCTTCTCGACGCTTACCGGGAACCCGGTCCGCACCGAGCTGTTCCCCGAGACCGCCCCCACCGAGATTCCCCACACCGACCTGGGGCGGACCTCGGACCTGGTAATCGTCGCCCCGGCGACCGCCAAGACTCTCGCCAAGAGCGCCCAGGGCATGTCCGACGACCTGATGTCCGCCCTGCTGCTGTCGGCGGCGTGCCCGATCGTGATGGCCCCGGCCATGCACACCGAGATGTGGGAGAACGAGGCCACCCGGCAAAACGTTGCTGCGCTGGTCGCCCGCGGCGTCCGGCTGGTCGGTCCCGAGGTCGGCCCGCTGGCCGGCCCGGACGTCGGGGTCGGCCGGATGGCAGAGATCGACGACATTCTTCAAGCCGCCGACGAGGAGCTCGGGCGCCGGGTGCAGCTGGCGGGAATCCCGGTCGTGGTCACCGCCGCCGGAACCCGGGAGCCGATCGACGCGATGAGGTTCATCGGCAACGCCTCGTCCGGCACGATGGGCTACGAGCTGGCGTTCGAGGCGGTCCGGCGCAACGCCCAGGTGACGCTGGTCACCGGGCCCACGCACCTGACTCCGCCCGACGCCGCGACCGTGGTCCGGGTGACGACCGCAGCCGAGATGCGGGACGCGGTCTTCAAGGCGGTCCCGACGGCCTCGGTGCTGGTTATGGCGGCGGCGGTCTCCGACTGGCGGCCGGTCACCAGCTCCAGGTCGAAGCTGAAGAAGTCGTCCGGCCCTCCGAAACTCGAGCTTGAGGCGACCCCCGACATCCTGTCGGAGGTGGGGGAGGCCCGCCGTAACGGCGGCCTGCCGGATCTGAGGGTCCTGGTCGGCTACTGCGCCGAGACCGAGAACCTCGCCGAAGCGGCCGCCAAGAAGCTGCAGCGCAAGGGATTGGACCTGGCGGTGGCCAACCTGGTGGGGGCGGAGGACTCCGGCGTCGGCCTGCCGACGCTGCGGGCACTGACGCTGGACCGGGACGGCAACCTCGACGACCTCGGCCTGGTGAGCAAGAAGCTGCTCGCCCGCCGGGTGATCGACCGGGTGGCGGAGCGGCTGCGGATACCTGGTTGAAGCGGGCGGTGGGGCTTCGAGCCATTGCAAGGACCCGGTTTGCGGGGTAGGTTAGGGCGTCCCTTTGGTTTCTCTGTCGCGCCCGGGGCAAGGGCGTCGCAGCGCCTATAACAGTTCGCACGAAGGAGCCCTAATGGCACGCAGCTACCTGTTTACGTCCGAGTCGGTGACCGAGGGCCACCCCGACAAGCTGGCGGACCGAATCTCCGACGCCATCCTGGACGCAATCCTGGCCGAGGATCCCAATGGACGGGTGGCCTGCGAGACGCTGGTGACCACCGGCCAGGCCATAGTGGCCGGCGAGGTGCGGACCGACACCTACATCGAAGCCCGCGAAATCGTGCGCAGCACGATCACCGAGGTGGGCTACACCGACGCCAAGTACGGCCTCGACGGCCGGACCTGCGGCGTGTTGCTGGCGATCCAGGAGCAGTCGCCGGACATCGCGATGGGCGTCGACACCGCTTACGAGGCCAAGGACGGCGCCAAGGACGACCTTGACACGCTGGGCGCCGGCGACCAGGGCATGATGTTCGGCTTCGCCGCCCGCGAGCGGCCCGACCTGGACACCGAGCTGATGCCGACCCCGATCTGGCTGGCCCACCGGCTGGCCCACCGGCTGTCGCAGGAGCGCAAGAGCGGCCGAATGCCCTACCTGCGTCCGGATGGCAAGACGCAGGTTTCGATCAAGTACGAGGATGGGGTCCCCGTCGGCATCGGCAACGTCCTGATCTCCGCCCAGCACGAGCCGGAGGTGGACATCGAGACCCTGTTGAAGCCCGACCTGATGGAGTACGTCGTGAAGCCGATCGTGCCCGAGGTGCTGTGGTCGGAGGACTTCGAGTTCCTGGTCAACCCCACCGGCCGATTCGAGATCGGCGGTCCCATGGGCGACACCGGCCTTACCGGCCGCAAGATCATCGTCGACACCTACGGCGGATTCTGCAGCCACGGCGGCGGCGCCTTCAGCGGCAAGGACCCGACCAAGGTGGACCGCACCGGCGCCTACTTCGCCCGCTACGTCGCCAAGAACCTGGTGGCCTCCGAGGTCATGGATGCCTGTGAGATTCGTGTGGCGTACGCCATCGGCGTGGCGCACCCGGTTTCGATCAGCCTCGACGACCGCGGCACCTCCAAGGTCGACCCGAACAAGCTCGAGAAGCTGGTGGGCGAGTTCTTCGACTTCCGCCCCGCGGCGATCATCAACAACCTCGACCTCCGGCGCCCGATCTTCAAGGACTCCAGCTCCTACGGCCACTTCGGCCGCACCGAGAAGCACTTCTCCTGGGAGCAGACCGACCGCGCCGAGGAGTTCGCCAAGGCTGCAGCAGACCTCTAGCCGGCCCGGCGCCCAGCGTCGTGCTGGCCGGGGTGGTCGTCGACCTGTCGGTCTGGGGGCTCAACAAGGAGCTGACCTACTCGGTCCCGCCCGAACTGGCGGAGCGTGTCCGGATCGGATCGATCGTTCGGGTGCCGCTGCGCAACCGGCGGGTCCGGGGATGGGTGGTCAGCGTCGACACCGCCGGCGAGCCCCCCGAAGGGGTGGTGCCCCTGGCGGCGGTCTCCGGCCGCGGACCGGTTTTCGACGCCCAGCTGCTGGCGATGTCCCGGGTGCTCGCCCGCCGCTACGTATCCCCTCTCAGCTCGTTCCTTTCCCTGTTCACGCCGGTGCGCCTCGGCCGGCGGGGAGCGCTCTGGCCGGACCGTGAGCCGGTGCCCCGGACGGCCGGTGACCGGGTGCTCTGGAGGTTGAAGCCGGGTGAGGATCCGCTGGAGCGGTACTGCGATGTCATCGCTGGGGAGCTCGACGCCGGCCGGGGTACGATCGTGACGGTCCCCGAGGTCCGGGAGGGGTCCCGGGTGCTCGGCGCCCTGGCCGAGCGGTTCCCCGGCGAGGCGGCGGTCGTGCACAGCGGGGTCGACCCGGCCGAACGATCCAAAGCGCAGTGGGAGGTGGCGTCGGGGCGTCGCCGCCTCGTGCTGGGCGGCCGGGCCGCACTGTTCGCCCCCTCCATGGAGCTCGGCGCGATCATCCTGCACCAGGAGCACGACCCGTCGTTCAAAGAGCAGCAATCGCCGTACTACGACGCCCGGGTGGTGGCCGAGGAGCGGGCGGCCGTGACCGGCGCCCGGCTGGTGGCCGCCAGCGCCACGCCCTCGCTCAACCCGGCTTTCTGGCCCGAGGCCGAGTCAGGCCTCTCCGCCCGGGCGGCGTGGCGCGTCGACCAGACCGATCGCCTGGCGGAGCGGGCGGCGTGGCCGGCCACCGAGGTCGTTGCGCCCGCTCGCCGGGGTCTGCCCCAGCGGGCGATCGCCTGCATACTCGACGCCCGGAACAAAAACGAGCGGTCGATAATCCTGCTGCCCCGGGTCCAGGCGACCGCCTCGGGTCCGGGCCCCAAGGAGCTGATCTCGTTTCTGGCGAAGGTGGTTCCCGGCGCCCGGGTCGCCCGAGCCGACCGCCCGGGCCTGGGCGCCGATCCGGGGGCACTGCAGGCGGCCCTCACTGCCGACGTGGTGATCGCAACCGAAGCCGGCCTGGCCGACGTCCCCCGCCCCGCAGTTTCGGTCGCCATCGCGCTGGGGGTCGACGGGTACTTCGCCAAGCCGAAGGGCCGGGCGGCCGAGGAGGCCATGGCTTCCCTGTGGGCGCTGGCCGGGCTGGTAGCCGGCCGGCGACCGAAGGGCCGGATGATCCTGGAGGTGCACACCGGCGACCACCACGGTATCGAGGCCCTGGTGCGGGGCGACTACCGGTTCTTCGTCCGCAAAGAGCTCGAGGCCCGCCGGGGGGCCGAGGCGCCGCCCTACCGCTCGCTGGTCCGGCTGCAGACTCCCGAACCGACGCCCGAGCTGATGGGGCGCCTGCGCGAGCTTCCGGCGACCCGGGTGCTCGGCCCGGCGCCCGGCGGGAACCTCGGCTTCGAGATCCTGCTGAAGTGCGAAAGCCTGGAGACTATCCTGGACGGGTTGGGTACGATTGTTTCAACGGCCGGTCAGCGGGTTCTCGTCGAGGTGGACCCCCGGGACTGGTAACGCAAGACAAAGGACGGTTCTCGATGGCGATTCTCCCTATCCGGCTTTACGGCGACCCGGTCCTGCGCACGCGGGCATCCGAGGTCGACGAGGTCGACCGCCGGGCCCGCCGCCTGATGAACAACATGGCCGACACCATGCGGGAGGCCCCCGGGATCGGGCTGGCCGCTCCTCAGGTCGGCGTCCTCCGCCGCATCATCGTGTGGGAGAACGGCGAGGACCAGGGCGCCCTGGCCAACCCGGTGATCCTGGAACGGGAGGGCCAGTCGGAGGCCGAGGAAGGTTGCCTGTCGATGCCCGGCATCAACTACCCGGTGGTGCGCTCGAAGATCATCCTGGTCGAGGGGGTTGACGAGGCCGGCGAGAAGGTCCAGTTCGAGACCGACGACCTGACCGCCCGCATCATCCAGCACGAGATCGACCACCTGAACGGGGTTTTGTTCATCGACCACCTCCCGCCCGACCTTCGCAAGGAGGCCATCGCCGCTCTACGGGACCTGTCGGAGAGCTGGGCCGTGCAGGAGGCGGCACAGTAAAGCGCCGGGTCGTCTTCTTCGGGACGCCGGACATCGCAGTTCCGACGCTCCGGGCGCTTGTCGATTCTCACCACGAGGTTGCCGGCGTGGTCACCGCGCCCGACCGGCCGAAGGGGCGAGGGATGAACCTGCAACCCTCCGAAGTAAAAGCCGCCGCGGTGAAAGCCGGCCTGCCGGTGCTCCAGCCGCGTACGCTTCGGTCGGAGGAGGCCCAGGCGGCGCTGCGGGAGCTGAACGCCGACGTGTTCGTGGTGGCCGCCTACGGCCTGATCCTTCCCGCCGCGGTCCTGGAGATTCCGCCACTCGGGTGTGTCAACGTGCACTTTTCGCTGCTGCCTCGCTGGCGCGGGGCCGCCCCGGTGCAGTGGGCGGTCCTCGAGGGCGACGCCGAGTCCGGGGTGGCGATCATGCAGATGGACCCCGGGCTGGACACCGGGCCGGTGCTGGAGATGGTGCCGGAACCGATCCGTCCGGACGACACCGCCGGGACCCTGGCGGCCCGCCTGGCCGATCTGGGCGCCCGCCTGGTCCTTCAAGTGCTGGACCGGCTGGAGGACATCGAGCCGCTGGCCCAGCCGGAGGACGGTGTAACCTACGCCTCCAAGTTGACCCCGGAGGATGCCCGCATCGACTGGTCGATGCCGGCGGATGCCATCCGCAACCGGATTCGGGCCTTCAACCCCCGGCCGGGGGCCTGGACCTCCCTCAACGGCAAGCGCCTGAAGATCTGGAGCGCCGAGCTTGCGGATGTGCCGTCCTCCGAGCCGGCCGGCTCGCTTCGAGTCGAGGGGGAGTCGTTGATCGCTCAGACCGGTGAGGGAAAGCTGCGGTTGCTGGAGGTTCAGCCCGAGGGGAAGAGCCGGATGAGCGCCGCAGAGTTCGTCCGGGGGTACGGGCAGAATCTGCCCCGCTCCGGCTGACGCCTACTGGCCCAGGCGGTAGCCGGGCTCCAGCAGCCGGTCCTCGGTCGGCAGGCGGTAGTACACCTGCCAGTTGTAGTAGCCCAGGAAGGCCCGCTCGTTGGCCAGCATCTGCTCGGCGTAGAGCGTCACCGCAGTCACGTAGCGCTGGCTGCGGTTGTACGCGAACAGCGCCCTGTTCATGTTGCCCGGCGCCCCCGAGGCCTTGAGGTAGCGGGCCGCCCCGAAGATCGCATCCCGGGTGTTGTTGATGTCCCCCTCGCCGTAGGCGGCCCAGGTGGAGGGCAGGAACTGCATCGGGCCCTGGGCTCCGGCGACGCTGTTGCCCCGGATGCGCCCCATCCGGGTCTCGATCAGGTGGACCGACGCCAGGTACGCCCAC
This sequence comes from Actinomycetota bacterium, assembly GCA_036259335.1. Classification (GTDB taxonomy): domain Bacteria; phylum Actinomycetota; class CADDZG01; order JAHWKV01; family JAHWKV01; genus JAJCYE01. The sequence goes on along the minus strand of DATABX010000277.1, from coordinate 77 downwards.
GGGATGCCGAACTCGGCCTCGGCCTCGCCGTAGTAGCGCCTCAGCTGCTCGGCGGGCTCCGGCTCGACGATCGTCCA
>DATABX010000276.1:0-4554 GCA_036259335.1 Actinomycetota bacterium | reverse complement strand
GGGGACGCCTTCTCGGCGACCCACTCGATGTCCTGCGGGTAGTAGTTGCCGCCGCGGATGATGATCAGGTCCTTCAGCCGCCCGGCGATGAACAGGTCGCCCTCCGAAACGAACCCCAGATCTCCGGTGCGCATGAACGGTCCGCCGCCGTCCTCGGTGTAGGCCCGGAAGGTCTCCTCGGTCTCCGCCGGCCGCTCCCAGTATCCGGCGGGCAGGGTGGGGCCGCCCACCCAGATCTCCCCTACCCCGTCCGGTGGGCAGCGCCGGGAGGTCGCCGGGTCCACGATCGCCACCTCGGTCTGCATACGGGTGTGGCCGCACCCGACCACCGACCGGGCCTTGGGCTCGCCGGGGGCGACCATTGCCACCCTCCCCCGCTCCAGCTCGGGCCCGTCTACATGGCGCACGATCGGGAGCACCCCCTTGTCGCCGCCGGTCACCATCAGGGTGGCCTCGGCCAACCCGTAGGCCGGCATAAAGGTCTCGCGGCGGAAGCCGCACGGGGCGAAGTACTCGGTGAACTGGTCGAGCGTCTCGGCCCGCACCGGCTCGGCGCCCGAGCACGCCACCTCCCAGCAGGACAGATCCAGCTCGTCGCGCTGCTCGGGCTTGATCTTGCGGACGCACAGGTCGTAGCCGAAGTTGGGTGCCGTGGTGTGGGTCGCCCGGTGCCGCGAGATGGCGTCCAGCCAGATCAGCGGACGCTGAGCGAACTGGGTCGGGGACATCACCACCACCGGGAAGCCCGAGAACAGGGGGCTGAACAGCCCGTCGATCAACCCCATGTCGTGGAAGTGGGGGAGCCAGGTAACCGATACCGAGTCGGCCGACATGCCGTAGGTCTCGGCCATGTAGGCGCAGTTGTAGACCAGGTTGCCGTGGGTCACCATGACGCCTTTGGGGACCGAGGTCGACCCGGACGTGTACTGCAGATAGGCGACGTCCGCCGGCGCCGGCAGCTCCCGCCCCCACTCCCTGGACGACATGTCGGCAATCCCGTCGGTCGCCATCAGGTGGATCCCGCCCTCGTCAGCCCGCTCGCCCAGGTGCCGGCGCATGTCCTCGAGCCTCGACTGCTGCACCAGCGCCAGCCGGGCCCCCGAGTCGGTGACGACCGACTCCAGCCGGGTGAGCTTGCGGTTTGCCCGGGGCAGGTAGAGCGGGATGGCGATGATCCCGGCGTACAGGCAGCCGAGGAAGGCGGCGAAGAAGTCCTGGCCGGTCGGGTAGAACAGCAGGGCCCTCTCGCCGGGCGCGGCCACGGTGGCGAGCTCGGCTGCGATGCGGCGGGCCATGCGGTCCAGCTGGCCGTAGGTGAGCCGGGCCTCGGTGGAGCGGCCGTCGGGCACGAACGTGTAGGCCAGGCGGTCGGATTGGTGTTCGGCCCTCCACCGCAGCAGGTGGACGAAGGAGTCCGGGTTCTGCGGCAGACCTGAGGAGTGAGGTGCCGTCAACGCTCCGTTTGACACCAGTTCGGCGGGCGCGGCGTCAGCGGATCGGCGAGTGGGAAAGGATCCGGCAGAACGACATGGGCATTCAAGCTTACCGCTAAGCTTTGGGCAGTCAAGCGATGTGCCATCTATTCATGTAGCAAACGAATCGGCCGTTCGGAAACCCTCCCATGCCACCCTCAGCCGCCGGATTCCCGCCCCTCCCGCCGCTCGTTTCGGGAGCCGCATTTTTGTGGCTGGCCCGCATCGGCGGGCCCGGGCTTCCCTACGATGCCGGGCCCCTGAGCTCCGACGAAAAAGACCGGGCGGCGAGGTTCGTCTTCGACCGGGACCGCAACCGGTACATCGCGGCCCGCCACGTGCTGCGCGCCCTGCTGGCCCGCTACCTGGGGACCGAACCGGCGGCGGTCCAGTTCGACTACAGCCGCTACGGCAAGCCCTCCATCCGGTCACCCGAGCCGTCCCGAGTGGAGTTCAACCTCTCCCACTGCGAGGACTGGGCGGTGGTCGGCATCACCACCGGCGCACGGATAGGCGTGGACCTCGAGCGCCTGCGGCCGCTGGACGACATCTCCGGGCTCGCCCTTACGTGCTTTTCCTCCGCGGAGATCGGCCACTTCAACCGGCTCGAGGCGGACATCCGGATCGAGGGGTTCTTCAACTGCTGGACCCGCAAGGAGGCATTCATAAAGGCCTGCGGCGAAGGCCTCTCCCACCCGCTGCAGGACTTCGACGTCACCCTGGTGCCCGGCGAGGCGGCTCGGATCGTCGAGATAAGGGACGGCGGAGACCCGGAGCGCTGGTCGCTCACCGCCTGGAGGCCAATCCCCGGCTACGTTGCCGCAGCGGCAGTCGACTCGGCTGCGGTGCACTTCGAGCTGGCGGGCGTCATCGACCCTCTGCCGGCCGGCTCCGGGACGCCCTGAGCCTGCGGAACGCCTGCGGCTTGCCGCTTCAGTCCATGTCCATGTTCATGCGCATGTCCATGTCCATGTCCATCTCGAAATCGGGATCCATCGCGCCCATGTCGCTCCTCGGCTCGCCGAAGCCACCCTCCACGGCGGCGCCAGAACCGGGGCCGGGGGCGGCTTTCGGCGCGGCCGGCTGAGCAGCCGGCGCCTTGGCCACCGGAGCAGCCGGGGCGGCGAGCCCCTTCGGGACGAGCGAGGCACCGAGCTGGTTGGCAAGGAAGCTCAATATCTGGTTGGGGTCCAGGCTGGGGGGTGCGCCGCCCGAAAGAAGGCCCGGGTTGGCGGCGGCACTGTCCAGCAGGGCGTTGGCTCGGGCGGCGAGCGACTGGTACTGCGCAACCAGTCCCTGGATCTGCCCGGGGTCGATTTCGAGCCCGGCCTCCCTGAGGTACTGGGCGAACAACTCCCTCAGGACCTCGGGATCGAGCGCCGGTGTTTCGCCGGGCGCCGGAGGCGGCGGCGCCACCGCGGTGCCGACTCCGACGACCGCCCCTCCGGCGGCGTTCCGGGCGGTGGTGCCCATGGGCGTGTCGTTCGACGGGCCGGCTTCCTCGGTGTCCGGAGCCGGGCGGGCCACCGCCCAGATGATCAGGCCGGCGGCGAGGAGGATTCCCAGTCCGGCGGTTCCTTTACCACGCACGACTACTCCTCTCGGGACGGCGCGATGACCGCAGCTTCCGGCGAAATAGTATCCCAACCGCCCCGGCCGGCGGCGCAATTGTTCCGGCCGGGAACCCGGTGCTCATGCGGTTACGTCGCTGCGGGCGAACGTCCACAGCGCGATGGCGAGAGCTACCAGGCTGTAGCCCATCGAAAGGGCCAGCGCCCGGTCGAAATCGGTGTCCTCGGTGCCGCCGACGGCAACTGCGGCGAACAGCCGCCCGGGCAGCCACTCCGGCGCCTTGTCCCACAGGGTGGCGACCAGACCCTCGACCGGGAAGAACGCCAGGACCACCCCGACCGCCGGCCCGGGCGACCTCAGTAGGACCGACGCCAGGATCCCGAGGCTGGCCCACCCGATCGTCGAGAGCATCAGGTTCACCGTCGCCTTCACCACCTCGGCGATTCCGTCGGCGGTGAACCACGCCTCGGTCGATATCCCCTGCCCGGGCGCCAGAAGCGACGCCGCACCGAAGGAGGCGGCGACCATCAAGAGCACCCCGAGGTAGGTGAAGTCGAGCAGCCCCAGCGACTTGCCAAGAAACAGCCGCACCCTCCTCGGCTGCCGCACCAGCAGGTTACGCAGCGTGCCCCAGCCGTACTCGGTGGCGAACCCGGTCGCGAACAGAATCACCACTATCACCCCGCCGAAGGCCGCCGAGTCCGTGATCACGTTGGCCAGGCCCTGCGCCGACGTGAGCGCCCGGGTCGACCGGAGGCCGAACCCCTCGGGGGTGCCGGCTTTGTCCGCCAGCACGATCTGGAAGATCGTCGAGCCGACCGAAAAAGCCACCAGCGGCCCGAAGACGCCGAGGATCATCCACTTGCGGCGCAGCTTGGTGCGCTCGGAGAAGAACGCCCTAAGCAATCGACCCCCCGTCGGTCATGTCGAAGTAGACGTCCTCCAGAGTGCTCTGCCCGGACTGGAGCTCGGAAAGCACAATGTCCGCCTCCATCGCCATCCGGTTGAGCTGCGACGCCGAGCCGTGGGTCAGCTTCAGCATCAGCCGGGCCGGACCGGCTGGCTCGGGGACATAGCCCTTCTCCTTCAGCAGCTCCGCCAGCCGCCCGACATCCTCCGGGTTCTCGGGGGTTACGAAGGTGTTGGTGCGCTGCTCGAGCAGCAGGTCGAGCTTGCCCTGGTACCGAAGGCGGCCGCCGCTAATCATGATCACCCAGTCCGCCACCTGCTGCAGTTCGGAGAGCTGGTGGCTGGAGACCAGCACCGATATGCCGGCGCCGGCGATCTGGCTCAGCAGAACCCGCATCGACGCGATGCCGGTCGGGTCCAATCCGTTGGTCGGCTCGTCGAGCACCAGCAGCTGGGGGCCGGGAAGCAGGGCTGCGGCGACGCCAAGCCGCTGCTTCATGCCGAGCGAGTACTTGGAGACCCGGTCGTCGGCCCGCTTCTCCAGCCCGACCAGCCGAAGCACCTCGGCGATGCGGTTCTGCTTCAATCCGCCCAGGACCCT
>DATABX010000275.1:0-17685 GCA_036259335.1 Actinomycetota bacterium | reverse complement strand
CCAGAAGCGCGTCGATCGGCGGGGAGCAGTCGGGCCACGTGATCTTCTCCCGATTCTCGACCACCGGAGACGGCCTGATCACCGGCCTCCGGCTAGCCGGCCGCATCGCGTCGTCCGGACGCAGGCTCTCTGAGATTGCCCGGGTGGTGCAGAAGTTCCCCCAGGTCCTGCTGAACATCAAGGTGGCCGACGCCCGCACGTCGGGCGCGTCGCCGGCCCTGGCGGAGGCGGTTCGCCGGGCACAAGAGGAGCTGGGTGGAAGCGGCCGGATCCTGGTGCGGCCGTCGGGGACCGAGCCCCTGGTGCGGGTGATGGTCGAGGCCGGGGACCTGGTCACCGCCAACCGGGTGGCCGAACAGCTTGCAGGTTTGATCGAAGGTTCCGACGCTGCGTCGGCTTCAAGCTTGCCCGAGCCGAAGGTCGGTCGGTAAACTCCGCGCACCGAAATGTCGGAAAGTCGGTTCTGACAACCCTCCCAGTCCAAGGGACTCCGGTCGCACGCTGGGACTCATTAAGGAAAAGTGCCCTTGGGCTCCTCTAACTCTAAAACGCCGCGGGTCGGTTACCTGACCGTCGATGTCCAGCGTTCCGGCCGGGCGGCTTCGGTGATCCTCGACGGAGAGCTGGATCTCGGTTCGAGCCATCTGGTCAGCGAAGTCTTGCTCCGCCTCGAGGCGGAGCCGGCGGACCCGTTGGTGGTCGACATGTCGAAGGTGTCGTTCCTGGACTGCTCGGCCCTCTCGGTTCTGCTCGGGGCGTACAGCCGGGCGGTCCGGGACGACCGTAAGCTCGGCATCGTGAACGTCCAGCCGGCGGTGAGGAAGATCTTCAACCTGACGGGGTGCCGGGATCTGTTGTCGGATTCCGAGGTCGCCGACCCGGGCCGGGAGGCCATGAAGGCCTGATCCGGCCTGCAGCGCAGCAGGTTTGGTTGCCGGCAGGGCGGTCGCTATCCTGAACGACATGAAAAGCGCTCAACAAGCAGAGGCACCGGTTGCTGCGGAAGGTGATCGCACGCCTCCTGCGCCCGGGATCTTCTAGAGGATTCGAGTGACCGCCGGATCGGTGGCCCGCCGGTTGCTTGGAGTTCTGCTGCTCATCGCCGGAGGGCTGGCTCTGGCCACCAGCGGCGCCTCGGCACAGACCGAGGTGCCGTCGCATCTGAGAGTCGTCACCAAGTCGCTGCCGCCCTTCGTCATCACCGGCGACTCGACGCCTCAGGGCTTCAGCATGGACCTATTGGACAAGCTGGCGGCCCGGCTGGACTTCACCTACGAGCTGCAGGTCGTGGATACCGTGGCCGAGCAGCTTCAGAGGGTACAAAACGGCGAGGCCGACCTGGCGATCGCCGGGATCAGCATGACCAGCGAGCGGGAGCGCATGGTCGACTTCACCTACCCGATGTTCCACTCCGGCCTTCAGATCCTCACCTCGACCAGCGACGAAGGGTCGGCCGGCACGTCGCAGTTTCGAACCGTCTGGCCGCTGTTCGCGCAGCTGCTCTTGTTGCTGCTGGTGGTGGCTCACCTGGTGTGGCTCATCCGCTCGAGAAACGACGAATCGTTCCCCAAGGGATACCTTCGGGGGATCGGCGAGGGGCTGTGGTTCGCCTCGGAGTCCATGGCGACGGTGGGCTACGGCGAGAGGAGGCCCCGGACCCTGTGGGGGCACCTGGCAGCGGTGTTCTGGATGTTCCTTGCGATCTTCATCGTCGCCAATTTGACCGGCTCGATATCGGCCGACCTGGTGGGCCAGCAGATCCAGGGAACGATCAACGGGCCGGACGACCTGCCCGGCAAACGGGTCGGAACCGTCGCCGGCACCACCTCGGCCGAGTACCTGGAAAGCCGCGACCTGACGGCGGTGGAGGCCGGATCGATCGAGGCGATGTTCGAACTGCTGAACGACGGAGAGGTCGACGCCGTGGTGATGGACTCGCCGGTCCTGCGGTACTACGCCGCGGACGCCGGGGCCGGGCTGGTCCGGCTGGTCGGACCGGTGTTCAGCCTCCAGGACTACGGAATCGCGCTGCCGACCGGCAGCCCGCTGCGGGAGGAGGTCAACCGCGCCCTGCTGGGAATGATCGAGGACGGCAGCTACGAGCGCCTCGAGGAGTCGTGGTTCGGCGACGGATAGATTCCGAACCGAACGCACGGCTCCGAGCCGGCGCCCGGTGAAGTTTGCTTCTGCTTACCTCACTTCCGTCAGGAGCCGGTCGAGGTTCCTCACGGGTTTGGTCTCCTTCCAGGGTTCGAGTTGTACACGCAGGTCGGCGAGCTCATCGATGACCCGCGCCGAGTTGGTCTCCGTCGCAATGGATAACGCCTCCACCCCGAGGAGGCACGCCTTGTCAATCTCACCCTGTCGCGAGTAGACCGAGGCCAAATGGATCGAGTAGATGGCCCGGTCTCTTACCCGGTCGTCGGCGAGCAGGATTAGCGCCCCCTCCCAGGTGTTGCGAGCCGACTCCAGCTCCCCGATCCGCTCGTAGCACTTGCCCTCGTAAGCCATAAGTTGGGACCGGTCGAACGAGTAGAGCCAGCCGGGAACCGAACTAGCTTCGGCCTTCGAAAATGACTTGCGGGAACGATCCAGTGCCGCTCTGCATGACTCGGGGTCACCTGAAATGGCCCGGACCATCGCCTCCACGGCCGAAAACCACGACCTGGTGAGGTGGCAGGGAGTCTGCAGGATGTACTCGATCTGGGAATTCACCACGGCTATCGCTTCGGTGACCTTTCCTTCGGTGAGGGCCAGGATCGCGATGTGACCGAGTATGAACGGGCAGAGGTTCGGCTGAGTCCCCTCCTGCGCGGACCGAAGCCCGTCCTGATAGTAGGCCCGGGCGGTTGAGCGGTCGGCTGCGTCGAAGGCCAGCCAGCCGAGGAACTGGCTGAGCTCCGCCCTCACCGAACGCAGCCGGCTCCTCACCTCGTCCGATAGCGGGAACCGGGCTATGTGCTCCACCAGGCCTCGCAGCTCAAGCGCAGGACCGACAACCGCGTGGGAGCCAAGCCGGTCGTCGAGGCTTCGAAGCAGGCCGAGAGCATTGGATATCAGCTCGGCAGCCTTGACGTCGAAGCCGCGTGGGGCCTCGAGGGCATGGGCCGGCTGTACGCTGGGCGCAGGGGAGGCATGTAGGAGAGGCTCAATCAGGCCGCTTCCCAGCGCGCCGACAATCGGGCGGAGTTCGACGCGGGGGTTGAGCACCCCGGCGGTGTCGATGCCGAAGGTCGGCCGGACCCGGTTTCCGCCCAACCCCAGCTCGTCGGCGGAGGTGCCGAACAGGGCACAGAGCAGTTTTGGATAGGGCGCTCGAGGGTTGGTTTCGCCCCGCTCCCAGCGGCCCACCGTCTTGGCGTTGAGTGCCAGGTTCTTCTCGCCGAGTTGTTGGCCCAGGTCGATCACGGCGGAGGCCAGATCGTCGAGCGTCCATCCCCGCAACAATCTATGTCTTCTCAACTGTCTGTTGGGCACGTTTCCAGACTTGGTCAAGTGGTGACCTCCTGAATTCTACGTACTAAGTTTCGCCAACTCCTTCGTGTAGCGCCGGAAGGGGGTCGCCGAGTGCCCCCCGAGAGGCCTCCGGGAATGTGTACGAAACGATGCCGTCAGCCGACGATTCGCCCCTTCGGCATCCCGTCTCCCGGCCTCTCGAGGCGGCCGGATCGGTATCGAGTGGCTGGGCTCCCAACTTCGCGTGGCCGCGTGGGGGCTGAGCACCAGACCTGGAGCCTTCCAGCTCGGCTCTCGACCCTGTTCACCACGCCTAAATGGCGAGTTCGCGGGTTCCGAAAGGGGTCCGGCTGGGCGTTGCGTCCGCGGGCGAGGCCGACGAGCATGGAATTGGTTGCACGTAGGGGCTTTCAGCCCACCCATCAAGCCGTCTAAGGGGTGTGCATGACCATTCCGAACGAAGCCAAATTTCAGGCCGGATTCGAGCAGGCTCGATGACCTCCGGCGGAAAGGTGCTTTCGGCTGCTCCGGAAGCCCTCGCCGTTCTTGACCGGGGGCAGCGCACAACCAGGGCCGCGATGCAACGTGCGGTCGCCGAGCTGCACCCCGAGCTGGCTCGGATCGGCGCCTACCACCTGGGGTGGTGCAACGCCGACGGCACCGAGTCCCCGGGGAGCGGTGGAAAGGCGGTGCGGCCAACCCTTGCGCTCCTCTCGGCGGAAGCGGCCAGCGCCGACGCCCTGGTGGCCCTCCCGGGCGCAGTGGCTGTGGAACTGGTTCACAACTTCTCAATTCTTCACGACGACGTAATGGACGGGGATCGTATGCGCCGCCACCGGCCCACCGCGTGGACCGTGTTCGGCACCGGGCCTGCGGTTCTCGCCGGGGACGCCCTGCTCGCGCTGGCAGTAAAGATCCTGGCGAAAAACCCTGGCCCCCGATACATGGTCGCCGCCGATTGCCTGAACTCCGCGGTATCCGAGTTGATTCTAGGCCAGGCCGAGGACCTCAGCTTCGAGCGGCGCGAGCAAGTCTCCATCGCTGAGTGCCTACGTATGTCCGGCCACAAAACCGCTGCCCTGATGTCATGCGCGTTGTCCATCGGCGCCATACTCGCCGGCGCCCCGGCTGCGACCGTCGACGCATTGGCCGGGACCGGCAGGAACTTGGGGCTGGCGTTCCAGGCGGTCGACGATCTGCTGGGCATCTGGGGCTCCGAGGAACTGACCGGTAAGCCTGTGTTCAGCGACCTGCGGCAGAAGAAGAAGTCTCTGCCCGTCGTTGCGGCGATCAACGCGGGGACGCCCGAGAGCCGGGAGCTGGCGGGCATCCTGCGTCTCGAGAATCCCGACCAGGAGTCCGTGGCCTGGGCTGCAGTGCTCGTTGAGGCGGCCGGCGGCCGTGACCGTGCCCGCCGGGAGGTGGACGACCGGTTGGGCCGGGCGCTCGAGGCGATCGACGCAATCGAGATGCCCAATCGCACCAGAGCCGAGCTGACCAGCCTGGCCAGATACCTGGCGGTTCGTACGACCTGACCGACGCACAAAAAGGACATAGAGGAGTTAAGCCGGAACGATCGCAAAGGGGGACTTCATGACGGCAGATCCAAGCGGCGTCGAACTTGCAGAGAAGCCTCAGCTCAGTCTGAGCAAGGAGGCTGCCCGCAAACTGGCGACGACCACCAAGTCGGCGCCGCAGATGCAGGAGATCTCCTCCCGCTGGCTGCTCAAGGTGCTCCCGTGGGTCCAGGTTCAAGGCGGAGTGTTCCGGCTCAACCGGCGGCTGACCTACGCGGTGGGCGACGGCCGCGTGACCTTCATGAAGACCGGGTCAGAGATCCGGGTGATTCCCCAGGAGCTCTGCGAGCTTCCGCTCCTCCGGGACTTCGACGACGTGGACGCGCTGACCGCGCTGGCCGACAGGTTCGTCCAGAAAGAATTCGAGTCAGGGGATGTGATCGTGGAGTGGGGTCAGCCGGCCGACCAGATAGTGCTGATCGCCCACGGCAAGGTCGAGAAGATCGGGCCGGGCAAGTACGGCGACGAAACCGTCCTGGACGTGCTGGTCGATGGGGACCACTTCAGCTACGAGGTGCTCCTCGAGTCCCAGGACTTCTGGGAGTACACGGTCAAGGCGGTGACGAAGTGTACCGTCCTCGCCCTGGCGCAGGAGGAGTTCGAGAAGCTGGTGGGCCAGTCCGAGCCCCTCCAGGCCCACATCGAGGCCTTCAAGTCCCGGGCCCAGCGTCCGCAGAACGACGCAGGCGAGGCAGCCATTGCTCTGTCGTCCGGACACGAGGGGGAGATAGACCTACCCGGCACCTACGTCGACTACGAGTCCAGCCCTCGCGAGTACCACCTCAGTGTGGCGCAAACGGTCCTCCGGGTGCACAGCCGGGTCTCCGACCTGTACAACGAGCCGATGAACCAGACGGAGGAGCAGTTGCGGCTGACGGTCGAGGCCCTCCGGGAACGCGAGGAGCACGACCTGGTCAACAATCCGGACTTCGGACTGCTCCACAACGCCGACCTCAAGCAGCGGATCCCCACCCGAAGCGGGCCCCCGACCCCCGACGACATGGATGAGCTGCTAAGCATGGTGTGGAAGGAGCCTTCGGTGTTCCTGGCCCATCCGCGCGCAATTGCGGCTTTCGGCACCGAGTGCTCAAAGCGCGGCATCTACCCCGACAGCATCGAGATGAACGGGAACCAGGTGCCCTCGTGGCGAGGCATCCCGCTGTTGCCCTGCAACAAGATTCCGATCACCGAAACCCGCACCAGCTCGATTCTGCTCATGCGGACCGGACTCGAGAAGCAGGGGGTTATCGGCCTTCACCAGACCGGTATTCCCGACGAGTACCAGCCGAGCCTGTCAGTCCGATTCATGGGGATAAGCGAAAAAGCGATCATCTCCTATCTGGTGACTGCCTACTTCTCGGCGGCGGTGCTGGTTCCGGACGCCCTGGCGGTCCTTGAGGAAGTAGAGCTCGGAAGGTAGCCGGGAAAGCCCGAATCGGCTCGTGGGCTGTAGCCCGCGAGCTGGTGAAAAGCACTTGCTCACTCCACAGACAACCCCGGAAGGCACCCGATAGATGCAGCCGTTCGAACTACCCCCCTTCTACCTGCCGTGGCCCGCGCGCCTCAACTCCAACCTGGAGCAGGCGCGGGTGCACTCCAAGGCGTGGTCCTACGAGATGGGAATCCTGGGCACCGACCCCGCCGAGGGGCCCATCGTGTGGACCGAGGCGGACCTCGATGCCCACGACTACGCGCTGCTGTGCTCCTACACCCACCCCGAGTGCCCGGCGGAGGAGCTCGAGCTGATCACCGACTGGTACGTGTGGGTCTTCTACTTCGACGACCACTTCCTCGAGGTGTTCAAGCGCACCCGCGACCGGGAAGGAGGCAAGGCCTACCTGGACCGGCTCCCGATGTTCATGCCGGTGGACCTGTCGGCCCCGCCCGAGCCGGGCAACCCGATAGAGCGCGGCCTCATCGACCTGTGGTTTCGCACCTGCCCGAACAAAAGCGTCGAGTGGCGCAGGCGGTTTTTCTCCAACACCAAGTTCCTTCTGGACGAGTCCACCTGGGAGCTGAACAACATCAGCTCGGAACGGGTTGCCAACCCAATCGAGTACATCGAGATGCGGCGCAAGGTTGGCGGGGCGCCGTGGTCGGCCAACCTGGTGGAGCACGCAGTCTTCGCCGAGGTCCCGGACCGGATCGCCGCCAGCCGGCCGATGCGGGTGCTCAGGGACACCTTCGCCGACGGGGTGCACCTGCGCAACGACCTGTTCTCCTACGAGCGGGAGATCGGTGAAGAGGGCGAGCTGGCCAACATGGTCCTTGTTCTGCAGCGGTTTCTGGGGATCGGTCCGCAGGAGGCCGCCGACCTCACCAACGACATCCTCACTTCCCGGCTTTACCAGTTCGAGAACACCTTTTTCACCGAGCTGGAGCCCCTGTTCGACGAGCACGGACTGGACCCGCAAGAGCGGGAAAGCGTGATGAGGTATGCCAAGGGGCTGCAGGACTGGCAGTCCGGCGGGCACGAGTGGCACATGCGTTCCAGCCGGTACATGAACAAAGGGTCCAACGACACCCAGGACCGGATGTTGCTCGGAGGACCGACCGGGCTGGGAACCGCCGCGGCCCGCCTCGGTATGACCCCCCGGAGCTCGGGGCTGCGCTCGCGCAGCTTCACCCACCGGCCCTACAAGGTGGTCGGTCCCACGAAGCTGCCGGATTTCTACCTGCCGTACCCGCTCCGGGTGAACCCGCACCTGGAGCAGTCGCGCCGCCACGTCATGGAGTGGGCGCGGAGCGTCGGCATGTTGAGCCCCGACCCGGGAATTCCAGGGCCTTCCCTGTGGGACGAGCGCAAACTGGCGGGGTTCGACTTTCCTCTGTGCGCCGCGGCACTCAACCCCGACGTCTCGCTCGAGGAGCTCAACATCAGCTCTTGCTGGCTCACCTTCGGCACCTACGGCGACGACTACATGCCCGTTGCCTTCGGTAACCGGCGGGACCTTAACGGCGCCAAGGTCTACGTCAACCGGCTGAAGCTGTTCATGCCGCTGGACGGCGAGGCTGCCCCGGTTGCCCTCAACGCCTCCGAGCGCGGGCTGGCCGACATCTGGCGCCGGACGACGGCCGGTATGCCGGAGCTCTCCCAGCGCAGGTTCCGAAAGGCGGTCGTGGACATGGCCGAGAGCTGGCTGTGGGAGATCGCCAACCATATCGAGAACCGGATTCCCGACCCGGTGGACTACATCGAGATGCGGCGGGCGACCTTCGGGTCGGACATGACCATGGCGCTGGCCGAGCTCACGGTCGGCGACGAGGTGCCGCCCGAGATCTTCAAGACCCGGCCGATGGTGAACCTGGCCCACTCGGCGCAGGACTACGCCTGCTTCACCAACGACGTCTTCTCCTACCAGAAGGAGATCGAGTTCGAGGGCGAGCTCCACAACCTGGTGCTCGTGGTCGAGCAGTTCCTGGACTGCAGCAAGGATCAGGCGGTCGGCGTGGTGGCGGACCTGATGAAGGTGCGCATGAAGCAGTTCGAGAACATCATCGCGACCGAGCTGGATCCCCTCTACGACGAGTTCCGCCTGAACGCGAATGTGCGGGCACGGCTGGGCGGCTATGTCGAGCACCTGCAGCTGTGGATGTCGGGGATCATGAACTGGCACATCAACTGCCTCCGTTACCGGGAGTCCTTCCTCCGCCGGTCACCCACCAACGGCGGGGTGCTGAGAGCGCTCGCGGGTCTGGGAACCTCGGCCGCTCGTTTCGGGGGCCGGGACCTACCGGCGCCGCAGGCGCCGGCAGCCAGGCCGGCCTTCGTTCCCCCCAGGGCGCCCGTCTCACCGGTGTGGCTCAAGGAGGCGGATGTCAGTGCCTGAGACGGCCTCGAGGCTCCACGTGGAAGCCGAGAAAGCGCAGCTGAGCTTAGGCGTAGCCGCGGCGCGCAACCTTGCCACCACTACCAAGACTGCGCCGCAGATGCAGGAGATCACGCCGCGCTGGCTGGTTCGGAAGCTGCCCTGGGTCGATATCAAGGGCGGGGTTTTCCGGACGAACCGCAGGCTCAGCTACGCGGTGGGGGACGGCCGGGTGAGCTTCACCACCGCCGGTGGGATCACGCGGGTGATTCCCACCGAGCTCGGCGAGATCCCGATGCTGCGCGGATACGAGGACGGCGAAGCCCTGCAGACGCTGGCCGGCAAGTTCGTCGAGAGGAAGTACGAGCCGGGTCAGGTGATCGTCGCCAGCGGGCAGCCGGCCGATCGGGTGGTTCTGATCGCCCACGGCAAGGTGGAGAAGGTCGGGGCCGGACCGTACGGCGCCGAGTCGCTGCTCGGCGTCCTGGCCGGTGGCGACCACTTCAGCTTCCGAGCGAACCTCGACGACAACGGCGTCTGGGATTTCACGGCCCGGGCGGCCACCCGATGCACGATTCTTTCGCTTCCCCAGTCCGAGTTCGAAAAGCAGGTCAAGCGCATCGACTCACTCAAGGCCCACATCGAGGGATTCAAGCAGCGCCCGCGTCCGGCGCAGAACAAGCTGGGCGAAGCGGCGATCGCCATGTCGTCCGGGCACGAGGGGGAGCCCGACCTCGCCGGGACGTTCGTGGACTACGAAACCAAGCCGCGGGAGTACCACCTGAGCGTCGCCCAGACGATCGTGCGCATCCACACCAGGGTCTCGGACCTGTACAACGAGCCGTTCGACCAGACCCGGGAGCAACTGCGCCTGACCATCGAGGCGATTCGGGAGCGGCAGGAGCACGACCTCATCAACCACCCCGAGTTCGGGCTGCTCAACAACGCCGACCTCAAGCAGCGGATCCCGACCCGGACCGGCCCGCCGACGCCCGACGACCTGGACAGCCTGCTTACCCGCCGCCGCAAGACCCGGCTCCTGCTCGCCCACCCGAGGACGATTGCGGCGTTCGGCCGGCAGTGCACCAGCCGAGGGATCTACCCGGAGCACGTCGACGTGGACGGAGCGAAGGTCGCTACGTGGCGGGGGGTGCCGATGTTTCCCTGCAACAAGATCCCGATCTCCGAAGCCCAGACCAGCGCCATCCTCGCCATGAGAACCGGCCTGGAGGACCAGGGGGTCGTCGGGCTTTACCAAACCGATCTTCCGGACGAGCACGAGCCGGGCCTGTCCGTGCGCTTCATGGGCATCAGCGAGAAGGCGATCCTCAGCTACCTGGTCACCACCTACTACTCGGCGGCGGTGATGGTTCCCGACGCCTTGGGCGTACTGGAAGACGTGGAGATTGCAAGATGACTGCACTTCTGCAAGCGCAACCGGTCGTTCGCCGGCTTTTGCAGGGCATCGCAGGGCCGGCGGACCTCCAGAATCTGTCCCCAAGCGACATCGAGGACCTGGCGGCCGAGATCCGCTCGTTTCTGATCGACAACGTCTGCAGCACCGGCGGGCACCTCGGCGCCAACCTGGGAGTGGTGGAGCTGACGATCGCCCTGCACCGGGTCTTCACCTCGCCCCACGACCTCATCCTGTTCGACACAGGCCACCAGGCCTACGTCCACAAGATGCTGACCGGCCGGCTGGCGGATTTTGCGTCGCTCCGGCAGGCCGGCGGGATGTCCGGATACCCGTCCCGGTCGGAGTCCGACCATGACGTCATCGAGAACTCCCACGCCTCCACCGCACTCTCGTACGCCGACGGCCTTGCCAAGGCTTTCGAGCTTCGGGGGGTGGGAAACCGGCGCATCGTCGCTGTGGTGGGCGACGGAGCGATGACCGGCGGCATGTGCTGGGAGGCGCTGAACAACGTCGGAGCCGCCCCCCAACGGCCGGTGATCATCGTGCTGAACGACAACGGGCGGTCCTACCTTCCCACGGTCGGCGGCTTCGCCCGGCACCTGGCCCAACTGCGAAACTACGGCTCGGAGGCCGGCCACAACCTGTTCCGGGAGCTCGGCCTGGAGTATCTGGGCCCCATCGACGGACACGACACGCCCGCCGTTGAGGACGCTTTGCGGGAGGCGGCGGGGCTGCTCAGGCCTGTGGTGGTCCACTGCGTGACCGCCAAGGGGAAGGGATTCCCCCCGGCCGAAGAGGACGACCTCGACCGGTTCCACGCGGTGGGCGTGGTCGACCCCGCCACCGGACGGCCGCGCCGGCCGGGAGACCGGTCGTGGACCTCGGTTTTCGCGGAGGAGATCACCGCCATCGGTGAGGAACGCGACGACGTCGTCTGCCTGACCGCCGCCATGCTCCACCCGGTGGGTCTGGGCGGCTTCGCCGCCCGCTTTCCGGAGCGGGTCTTCGACATCGGGATTGCGGAGCAGCATGCGGTCACCTCGGCGGCGGGTCTGGCAATTGGAGGCCTTCACCCGGTGGTGGCGATCTACGCGTCGTTCATCGGCCGGGCACTGGACCAGCTGATCATGGACGTCGCCCTTCACCGGCTCCCGGTGACGATTGTTACCGACCGGGCCGGCGTCACCGGGCCGGATGGAGCCAGCCACCACGGGATGTGGGACGCCTCGATTCTGCCGGTCATTCCGGGGCTCAAGGTCGCATCGCCTCGCGACCCTTCGCAGCTGCGAGAGCTTCTGCGGGAGGCGGTCGACGTAACGGACGGCCCGACCGTGATCCGATACCCGAAGGCGAGCGTCTGCCCCGACGTGCCGGCGGTTCGCCGCTACGGCTCATGTGACCTGCTGCGCGAGGACCCCGGGGCCGAGGTGCTGCTGGTTTCGGTCGGCCCGCTGGCGGCGGAGTGCCTTAGGGCGGCCTCCGAGCTGGCAGCGCAGGGGGTGGCGGTCTCGGTGGCCGACCCCCGCTGGACGACCCCGCTCGACCCGGCGCTGTTCGAGGTGTGCGAGCGCTACGAGCTGGTTCTGGCGGTGGAGGACACCACCACCACCGGCGCCTTGGGGGCCCGGATCGCCCAAGCTCTGGCCGCCGGGAGCAGCAGAACCCGGGCGGCCACCTTCGCCCTCCCGACGCGATTTCTTCCGCAGGCGCCGCGAGACGAGCTCCTGCGGGCCCACGGGCTCGACGCGTCGGGGATTGCGGCAACCGTCCTAAAACGGCTTGCCCACCCGCCCGACCCGGTGGACCGGACATCGGAAGCCCGATGATTGCCGAGAGGCGCAGTTCCAGGCAGATCCAGCTCGGAAGAGTGGCGATCGGGGGCGGCGCGCCGGTATCGATCCAGTCGATGTGCACCACGAAGACCGAGGACATCTCCGCCACCCTGATCCAGGCCCACAGTATCGCCACCCAGGGCGCAGATCTGGTCCGGGTGGCGGTTCCACATCCGGCGGATGCCGCGGCGCTTCCCACGATCGTGAAGGAGGCGGGCGTGCCGATCATCGCCGACATCCACTTCTCGTACCGGCTGGCCTTGATGGCTCTGGAGGCGGGGGTGGCCGGTCTTCGACTGAACCCGGGGAACATCCGGGACCCGAAGCACATCCGCAAGGTGGTGAGGGCGGCGGCCGACCGGGGGGTGCCCATCCGAATCGGCGCCAACGCCGGGTCGCTGGACCGCAGGATCGTCGAAAAGCACGGGGGCCCCACCCCAGCCGCTCTGGTGGAGAGCGCCCTCGGCGAGGTGAGGATCCTGGAGGACGAGGGGTTCTCCGACATCAAGATCTCGGTCAAACACCAGAACGTCGCGCAGATGATCGAGGCGTACCGGCTCCTGGCGAGGGCCGTCGACTACCCGCTGCACCTGGGAGTTACCGAGGCTGGTCCGCCGCCCTACGGAGCCCTCAAGTCCGCGATCGGCATCGGGACTCTGCTGGCCGAGGGCATCGGTGACACGATCCGAGTTTCGCTCACCGCCGACCCGGTTGAGGAGGTCAAGGTCGCCAAGCAAATCCTCCAGGTGCTGGGCTTGAGGCGGTCTACGTTCGATCTGGTGGCGTGCCCCTCGTGCGGCCGGGCGGAGCTGGACGTGATCGAACTCACCCGGAAGGTCCAGGCCCGTCTTGAGCAGTCAAACCTGCCGCCGATCCAGATCGCCGTGATGGGCTGTGAAGTCAACGGCCCGGGGGAGGCCCGGGACGCCGACGTTGGGATCGCCGCCGGACCGGGGCGGGGCCTGCTGTTCTCCCGTGGGAAACAGGTGGGGTGGGTGCCCGCCGACCGTATGGTCGACGCCCTAATGGACGAGGCGGTCAAGGTGGCGACCGAGCTGGCGGCGGCCCGTGACTAAGAAGCTCCTGCTGGCGGCGCCCCGGGGCTTTTGCGCCGGGGTGGACCGGGCGATCGAGGTGGTGGAGAGGGCGCTACAAATCCACGGGGCGCCGGTCTACGTCCGCAAGCAGATCGTCCACAACCTCCACGTGGTGCGCGCTTTAGAGGCTATCGGGGCGGTCTTCGTCGATAGCGAACAGGAGGTGCCGGAAGGCGCGGTGTGCGTGCTATCGGCTCACGGGGTGGCGCCTTCGGTTTACGAGGGCGCCCGGGCCAGGAACTTGACGGTGATCGACGCCACCTGCCCGCTGGTCAGCAAGGTTCACGTCGAGGCCCGGCGGTTCGCCCGCCAGGAAAAGACGATTTTTCTCATCGGCCACGCCGGCCACGAGGAGGTCGAGGGGACCTTCGGTGAAGCTCCGGAGCGCACGGTTATCGTCGACCCCGCCGACCAGGTGGCCGGCTTGGAGGTGGCGGACCCCTCCCGGGTCGCCTTCGTCTCCCAGACCACCTTGTCGCTCGACGAGACCAGCGAGGTGATGGGCGCCCTCAAACGGCGCTTTCCCCTGATTTCCTCGTCGGCACGGGGAGACATCTGCTACGCCAGCCAAAACCGGCAGAACGCGATCAAGACCATAGCCGCCCGGGCCGACCTGGTGCTGGTGGTGGGCTCCGCCAACTCCTCCAACGCCAGCCGCATGGTGGAGGTCGCCAGGGACCACGGGGCGGAGTCGCACCTGATCGAGGACGAAACTGCGATCCAGGCCCGCTGGTTGGAGTCGGCGCAGGTCATAGGCATCTCGTCGGGCGCCTCGACTCCCGAGTTCCTCGTTGAAAGAGTCGTGTCCCACCTGGCCGAACTGCACCCCGTTGAAGTCGAGGAGGTTGAGGTCGCGGTCGAGAACGTCCGGTTCCCCCTTCCCAAGAGCGTCCGGTAGCCGAATTTAGGGAGCCGAGTAGCGGCAGCTCGTACCTACCTACAATGGGCGGGTGCAAAAGGTCCTGACCCCCGGGCAGATGGCGGCCGCCGACTCGGCTGCCGCCGAATCCGGCATCGCCACCAGCGATTTGATGGACCGCGCCGGGCGGGCGGTCGGCCGGACCGCGGTCGCGATGATGGGCGGCGTCTACGGCCGGCGGGTGACGGTCGTGTGCGGCAAGGGGAACAACGCAGGCGACGGGTTCGTCGCCGCCACCTACCTCGCCCGCCGGGGGGCGGTGTGCAACGTGGTCCTGATGGCCGATCCGGCGGCGCTGAGAGGCGACGCCCTGGGCGCCTACCGGCGCATGCTGGGCTCCGTAGCCGGCATCTGGCGCTACGACGCCGGCCGGCTGGAGCGGGAGCTGGAACGCTCCGACCTGGCCATCGACGCGATGGTGGGAACCGGTTTCAAAGGGGCCCTCTCCGGCCCCCTGGCCGAGGCGGCCGACCTGATGGACCTCGGGTCGGCGCCGGTGCTGGCGGTGGACATCCCGTCGGGGGTGAACGGGGAGACCGGCGCGGTGGAGGGGTTCGCGGTGGGCGCGGCGCGGACCGTGACCCTGGCCGCCCTGAAGACCGGGCTGCTGCTGCAGCCGGGGGCCCAGTACGCCGGCGAGGTGACCGTCGAGGACATCGGCATCCCGGATGGGTTGATGGAAAGCAGCCTGCACATGGCCGGCGCGGACGACCTGTGGCAGGCGGTCCCCGAACGGCAGGTCACCGCCCACAAGCGAAGCGTCGGCAAGGTGCTGGTTGTAGCGGGGTCGGTGTCGATGGCCGGCGCGGCGGCGCTGACCGCCTCCGGGGCGCTCCGGGCGGGCGCCGGGCTGGTCCGCATGGCGGTGCCGGTGTCGATCCGTCCCTCGGTCGGCCCGCTGGTGATCGAGGCGCTCACCGCCGGCATGCCGGAGACCGGCAACGGCGCCTTCAGCCTCGACGCAGTGCCCGGGATCGTCAACCTGGCCCGGCAGATGCAAGTGGTGGCGCTCGGCCCCGGGATCGGCAAGGACGACGAGACGCTGAAGGTGGTTCGGGAGGTGCTGGCGGCGGTGGAGAGGCCGGTGGTGCTGGATGCCGACGGCATCGCCGCCTACCAGGGCGACCCGGAGGGGCTGCGGAACCGGCCCGGGCCGACGATCCTGACGCCCCACTCGGGCGAGTTGGGGCGGCTGCTCGGCCGCTCGCACACCGAGATCGACGCCGACCGAATCTCGTCCGCCCGTGAGGCGGCGGACCGAACCGGGGCCGTCGTGCTGCTCAAGGGGTTCCGGACCGTGGTAGCCGAGCCGGGAGGCATGGCCGTGATGGTGGACGCCGGCGGCCCCATCCTGGCCACCGGGGGCTCGGGCGACGTGCTGACCGGGGTGATCGCCGCACTGGCTGCAGGGGTTGACCCGTTCAAGGCCGCCTGGGGAGGGGCCCTGCTGCACGGCCTGGCCGGTGAGACCCTGGCGCAGTGGATGGGAAACCGCGGAGCGGTGGCCGGCGACCTGCTGAAGGCGCTGCCATTGGTGATCCACGAGGCGTGGGCGTGGTCGAGGAGGTGAACGACCCGGTGGCGACCGACTCGCTGGCCCTGTGGGCCGAGGTGGACCTGGACTGCATCCGGCGCAACGTCGCCCGGATCAAGGGCATGCTGCAGCCGGGAACTGCGCTGCTGGCGGTGGTCAAGGCCAACGCCTACGGGCACGGCGAGGTGGAGGCGGCCGGCGCAGCGATCGACGGCGGCGCCGACTGGCTGGGGGTCGCCCGGGTGGACGAGGGCGCTGCTCTGCGCCGGGCGGGCATTGACCGGCCGATCCTGCTGCTGGCCCAGCCCCCGCTGAACGCGCTCCCGGCGGCGGCCGAGCACCGGCTGACTCCGACGCTCTACACCGAAGAAGCCGCCCGAGCGTGGGCCGCCCAGGCGGCGGGAGGACGCCTGAGGTGCCACCTGAAGGTCGACACCGGCATGCACCGCTACGGGGTGCCCTACGAACAGGCCGAGGCGTTCCTCGACCGGCTGAGGGCGATGGACGGCCTGGAGGTCGAGGGCATCTGGACCCACTTCGCGGTGGCCGAGGACGTCACCAACGCCTTCACCGCCCAGCAGTACAAGCTGTTCATGGAGCTGCTCGGCAGCCTGGGGCCCAAGGCCGGCGGGTTGATCCGGCACATGTCCAACTCGGCGGGGGCGCTGACCCTGCCCGAGGCCCACCTCGACATGGTGCGGACCGGCATCGCCACCTACGGCATCTGCCCGGTGGAGGAGCTGATCGACACCCTCGAACTCGAGCCGGCGATGAGCGTCAAGTCCCGGGTCGGCATGGTGAAGCGCCTGGCCGCCGGCGAGGCGATCTCCTACGGGCAGCGCTACACGCTGACCGCTCCCGGGTGGGTGGCGACGGTTCCGTGCGGCTACGCCGACGGGCTGAGGCGCTCGCTGACCAACTCCGGCGAGGTGCTGATAAGGGGCAAGCGGTACCGGATCTCGGGCACCATCACGATGGACCACTTCCTGGTCGACACCGGGGACGACGAGGTCGAGGTCGGCGACGAGGTGGTGATACTCGGCCGTCAGGGAGCCGAGGAGGTGACCGCCCACGAGATGGCGGCCAAGCTCGGCACGATTCCCTACGAGGTGGTGTGCGGGATCAGCGCCCGGGTCCCCAGGATCTACCGAAACCGCTAGCCGGCCCGGACCTCGGGGCAGCTTCTGTGGGCGCGATGTGTCGGTATTATGAGATCTACGAAGGCGGGGTTCAGCATGTCGCGCCCTGAGCACAAGACGACTGGTTGGGAGTAGCGGTGGTGTGGCAGACGCTCGACGAAGCTCGGGAGGAGGCGGCAGGCTGCACCCGCTGTGCGCTGGCCGGCGGCCGCACCCAGGTGGTCTGGCTGGACGGCAACCCCGAGTCCGACTTGATGTTCGTCGGCGAGGCTCCCGGGTTCCACGAGGACCGCTTGGGCAAGCCCTTCGTCGGAGCCGCCGGCAAGCTGCTGGACGGCCTTTTGGAGTACATCGGACTCGACCGGAGCAAGTGTGTGATCTGCAACGTCCTGAAATGCCGCCCGCCGGGCAACCGCAACCCCGAGCCAGACGAGATCGCCACCTGCAGCCCGTACCTCAGGGCACAGATCGAGTTCATCAAGCCCACGGTGATCGTCACACTCGGCAACTTCGCCACCCGGTTTATCCTGGAGCGCCAGCTCTCGATCACCCGGGTCCGGGGCCAGATCTTCAAGGCGTTCGGCGCCAAGGTAATCCCGACCCTCCACCCGGCCGCCGCCCTGCACTCGGGAGGTGTCGGGTCTCCCCAGTACAAGCTGATCCGCTCCGACTTCGACCTCATCAAACGAGAGCTCGCCCGCAGCCGCCCGCCGGCGCCGGCGCCGGTTCCCCCGCCGCCCATTCCCGCATCCGTCCCCCCGCCGGTAGAAGAGCTGGTGGAGCAGGGATCGCTGTTTTAGTGCCTGCCTGATCGCCACCGTGCCCGCCTCCGGAAGACCGCGCAACCAGATAGTGCTGCAGACCCACTCGGCCGACGAAACCCGCCAGCTTGCCGACGGACTGGC
>DATABX010000274.1:0-2410 GCA_036259335.1 Actinomycetota bacterium | reverse complement strand
GGCTCCGGTGACCCTGATGACCGTCGCCACGATCTTCGTGATGGCCGGGATGCTGGGCCTGCGGGCCATCTACGCCGTCCGGGCCACACTTCCACTGCGCTTGCTGGCGTTGCCGGCCTTCGCCCTGGCCACCCTGGGAGGAGTGAAGGCGGCCGGAGCACAGGGCGCGGCGGCCGGCAACGCCAGCAAGCGCAGTGGAAGTGTGGCCCGGACGGCGTCGATGGCCCGCAGGCCCAGCATCCCGGCCATCACGAAGATCGTGGCGACGGTCATCAGGGTCACCGGAGCCAGGACCTCGGTTCCCCGAGGCCAGTTTCCTCCCAGCAACAGCCGGCCGGACCGGTCCGGAACCAGGAAGATGGCCCCGGCCCAGGCAGCCACCGCAATGGCCGACGAGCTGAGGACGATCAAAAAGCGCGGAAGCTGACGCAGGTTGCGGTGGCGGATCCGCATCGCTTCGGGGGCGCCGACGAGGAACAGGCCGGCGCAGAGGACGGTTACCGGGCTGAGCAGCAGCAGTGCGGCCCGGAGCCGCCCGACGGCGGCAACCTCGCCGAGGGCCGCCAGCCCGAGCAGGGCAAGCTGTCCGGCGCCGTACACCCCCAACAGTTCCACGAGATAGGGCAACCCCAGATTGGAGGTATCGCGCAGCCATGCCGGCCCGCCCGCCGGGTCGGGCCGGACCCCGGCCTGGTGCGCACCCAGCGCGGCGGCCACGGCGGCTCCCGCTCCGAAGGCGGCGAGCAGCCACTCGACCGGAGCGCCGCTCCACAGGATCCAGGCCACTGCGGGAAGCTGTGCCGCGAGCCAGAAAGCGTCGTTCAGTGCTGCCGCTCGGACCTTTCCCGAGGCGATGAGCACATAGCGGTAGGTGTCCTGCGCGAGCAGAGCCGGCAAACACACGCCCATGAGCACCAGCGCGACGCTCCAGCCCTCAACCAGCAGTGCCGGCGCCGCCATGGGGAGACCGATCAGGCACCCGAGGAGAATCGCAGCTCCGAGGGCCTGGCGTCCTGCCCGGGACAGCTCGGCGGGCGGCGATGCCGTGTGGCGGATCGTGAAGGGCTCGCCCACCAGGGAGCGGGCTACCCAAAGAGCCACGATGTAGACGGTGAAGGCGACGCTGAACAACCCGAATCGTTCGATTCCACTGTGGCGCGCGGCGAGCCAGAGGATCAGAAAGTTGGTGGCGCTGGAGATGGTCTGGTCCGCCATCCCCCAGGACGCCTGCACCTCGGCGCCCCTACGGAGAAGTTCGGTGAGATGGCGCATTACGGTCGGTTCCGTTCCCATCCGGCGAAGCCGGTTCGCTGACGACACTTGTCGGGAGATAACCTAACGTCTGCACCGCGAAGTTCGGTAGGAACCGCCGCCGACAAACCCAGTTTCGGCGCTGTGAACGCCAACGAGGGCAATCGGAGAGTCGAATGAGGATGGTCTCCTACGGTCAAAACTTCGAGGACGTCGTCCTCAACCGCATGTTCCCCGACGACCACCGCGGCTTCTACATCGACGTGGGCGCCTACGACCCGGTCAGCACCTCGGTCACCAGGCACTTCTACGAGCGCGGGTGGCGTGGGATCAACGTGGAGCCGAGCGTGGCGGGGCACCAGCGCCTGGTCGAGCAGCGGCCGCGAGACCTCAACCTCAACGTTGCTTTGTCGAACACCACCGGCAGCATGACCTTCTTCGAGGGCACCGAGAACTCCCGCCAGCTGTCGACTCTCTCCGGCCAGAGTGCACAACGGGCCCGGGAGGCCGGCCACATTCTCCAGGAGCGCAGGATCGAGGTGACGACGCTGGCCGAGATCTGTGCCGAGCACGTGACCGTTGAGATCGACTTCTTGTCGGTCGACGTCGAGGGCCACGAGCACGAGGTGCTCCAGGGGGCCGACTGGGATCGGTGGCGGCCGCGAGTCGTCGTGGTAGAGGCGGTGACCCCGGATGAGTTCCTGCCGTCCCACGAGGCGTGGGAGCCGTTGCTGCTTGGATCGGGCTACCGGTTCGGCCTGTTCGACGGGCTGAACCGCTTCTACGTCCGTGAGGAAGAGCCCGAGCTGCTGCAGCACCTGCGTCTACCGGCCAACGCCACCGACAACTTCGTCTCACAGTTCCACATGTTCCGGTACGCAACGCTGGTCGGCGGAACCGGCACGCTGCAAAACGAGGACCTGCGAGCCTTGCAGACGCTGACTCTGCGCTTCCCAAAGGCGAGCGCGGTGGCCCGAACGGTCGTCCGCGCGGCAGCCCGGCGCCGGAGGTCCAAGAAGGACTAGGTCGCCCGCAGGTACTCGCGGACCTCGGCCGCCTGCACTGCGTCGACCAGCTCCGTCCCGGTCATCCGAAGGTAGATCTGGGTGGTGTTGAGGCTGGCGTGCCCCAGCAGCGCCTGGACCGATGAGAGCGGGAC
>DATABX010000273.1:0-4995 GCA_036259335.1 Actinomycetota bacterium | reverse complement strand
CCAACCCTTCGCTGGGGCTGGCCGGCCACTACGACCGTTGGGCCACCCTGGTGCCGAACCTGCCGACCGACCGCCAGGCGGACGCGCCGGAGCAAAGCGGCGCCGGGAGCTAAGCCGAACCGAGAGGCGAACCGAGAGCCGAACCGCTCAGACCGGGACGAGCTCCACCTCGACCAGGTCACCCTGGTTGCCGCACCACAACTCGCCGCCGTTGCGTATGCGCAGGGCGCCCCCGTTGTAGTCCGAGAACAGCCACCGGTCCTCCTTCTGGAACGTACTGGCCTGGTTCCAGTCGTTCCACGAACATACCTGGCCTTCCGAGTTCACGGTCAGGTAGCCGTCCGACGCCTGGAAGTAGCCGGGGTCGGCGTTGGGCACCGGTTCGAGAGCCAGGTAGTCGTCCGGCGAGTCGCTGACGACCGCCCACTTGCCCGACCCCTCCTTCAGCCAGCCGGGCCGGCCCTGGAATGTCACCTGGACCTTGAACTTGGATGCCGGTACCGGACCGGCACTGGGATAGGTGAACGAGTTGCCGGCCGAGAAGTGATTCGCACCGATGATCCGGTCCTCCAGGCAGCCCGGACCGCTACCGGAGTTTCCGACGAAGTCGAACGGGAGGAGTCCGTATCCCCTCCCGGGTGCCAGGGCAGCTTGCGCCTTCAGGAAGTCCCGGATGCGGTTGTTCATGTCGGAAGCCGCATCACCGATCGAGGAATCGGCCCGGCTGAGAAAGTTCATGTAGGCCTTGCCGGGATTCTTGCCGGCGGCGGCATCGCTGAGGAACTCCTCGACCTTCTGGCCTTTGAAGGTCCCGGTTACTCCCCCGACACCTCCAGGGCCGTCGCCCATCCCGGCGTCGCCGTCGGCCGACCCGCCCACCCCATGCCAGTAGTTCTGCGTGACGAACAGCGTATTGAACGACTCGCCCGAGACCGCGAACCCATTCCACTCCAGTCCGTGACCGGGCCACTCCCACCCGGCGATGGCAGGTGGCGGCGATTGGGTGTAGTTGCGCCTGCACGGACGGATCAGGACCATCTTCATCCGGAGGTCTCCAAGCTTGGGCATCAGCTCGGGTTCGGTCCAGTTGAACGGGTTCCGCAAACTCTCGAACTTGGCGCTGTAGGTCGCGCTGGATTCGCTCGACTCGGCCTGCTGGACGTTCATGAGGATGGTCTCGTTGTCGTAGACCGTCAGAAACTCCATGCACTCCTTCTGCACGGTGGAGAAGTCCGAGTGCTGGTAGTCGGGGCCGTGGTGGACCGGAAAGAAGTAGTTGGCGTCGTCGTCGCTTACGTACTTGCACCGTACGTCGAGGAAGCGAATCCCCCGCACCAGCTGCCTAAGGATGCCGAAGTTCTGGCACTTGGAAGCAACTTCTCCGTAAAGCGCACAGGATTCGTGACTACCAGGGATGCTCAACTGGTCCAGGGTGACCGAGCCGTCGATGCCCGACATCCAGTTGCATGAGTTCAGAGTCGCCATTGTTTCGGTACCTCCGGGGAGAAGGGGGGCTATACGCCGGAGTCTTTCACCGAACTGCTTCGTACGCCATCGCGAGCCGGAAAAGGTGCAGCCGAGGTGCACCCAGCGAAGGTATGCCCCGGTCAGGCCGGACGCCGGCGCAGCCACCGGGGAAGGGCCAGCGTCGCCGCCAGCCACAGTCCGGCCACCGCGATCAGCCCGCCGGCGGCCCAGGCGGCGAACAGGACCACCGCCACCAGCTCGGTCCCCAGACTTGCCGCCGAGGTGACGGTCGCCCGGGCCTCCCCGGCAATGCGGTCCTGAAGCCGGGCGCCCACCACCACCAGGATCATTTGATGGAGCGCGTAGAACACCCCCACTGCGGCCAGGCCGGCCGGCACCGCTGCCACCGCGGCCGCCGTCAGCACGAGAAGGCCGACGACCAGGATCGCCGCGAGCGAATGCGGGCCCAGCCGGTTCGCCGGTCCTCCCAGAGCGGCACCGGCGGCACCGGCCAGGAAAACCGCCATCACCGCCACCGGGATCACCGCGGTTTCCACCCCCCAGTCCTGCGCCACCAGCGGGAAGTACTCCTCCAGGGCATCGAGTCCCCCGACCACCGCCGACGCTGCCACCGCCGCCCGTACCGCGGGGTGCCGGACCGCCTCGAGGATTCCGCTGCGCAGCGTCTGGAAGTAGGTGCGGCTGACTCCGTCGTCGCCGGGGTTGGGCGGGCGGGCAGGCTCGGGCAACCTGCCTGCCACCAGGGAGGCGGCCAGGCACACGGCGACGCTGACCCAGCCCACCAGGGTGTAGCCCCCGGCGGTGAACAGCAGGCTGGCCGCCACCGCCGCAGGGATCTGGGACAGCAGGCCGACGGCGTTCACCGGGGCGTTGACCCGGGCGTAGTGCTCCTCGGCGCCGACTTGCGCCAGGCCGTCGTACAAAAGCGCCTCGAACGCGCCGGACGACAGGGCTCCGCCGACTCCCCACAGGACGAATCCGCCGGCGAACGCCCAGAATCCCGGAAGGGTGATCCACAGGACGTATCCGACCGCCTGGAACAGGCTGGAGGCGACGACCGCACGGCGGCGCCCGAAGCGGTCGGCCAGGGCCCCCGAGGGGATCTCGGCGACAAAGCCGACGGTTGACCAGAGCACGAACAGAACCGAGATCTGCGCCTGGGAGAGCCCGGTGTCCGCGAAGAGCAGGGCGTAGAGGGCGTAGAGCGGAACGGTGTCGGCGAGAGTAGCCCAACCTACCGAGAGCCGGGCAAGCCGGCGGGCTTCAGGCGGTAGGGATCGTCAACCGGGCACGGCAAAAAGCATAGCCGAGCGGACCAGTCTTAACGAGCCGGTTCGGGCATCGGACCGAGAGCAGCCACGAGCTCCTGCAGCCGGCCCGGGACCGCCCGGTACCAGATCCACGACCCCCGCCGCTCCCGGTCGACCAGCCCCGCCTCGTAGAGCACCTTCAGGTGATGGCTCACCGTCGGCTGCGACTTGCCGACCGGTTCGACCAGCGAGCAGGCGCACATCGCACCCGGCTGGGAGGCGATCAGGCTGAACAGCCTCAGGCGCGCCGGGTCGGCGAGCGCGGCAAAGCCCCGGGCGACCTGCGCCGCAGCCTCTTCGCCGATCGGCGGCAAAAGCTCGTCGGCGCAGCACTCTTCGCCTTCGGTTTCGGAGATGAGGTCCAACTCGCGCCTGCTCACGGCTCCATATTGACATCCATCGATACCAATGACAAGCTGCATATCGACGTTCATCGATCTCACTACCAAGGAGGAACCGGATGGAGGAGACGGAGGTTCGTGAAGCGGTGCGAAGCCGGTACGCCGAGCTGGCGGTGCTGGCAGGCGACGGCGGCGTCAGCTGCTGCAGCGAGGGGAGCGACTGCTGCTTCGGCGCCGAGGGCTACGCCGGGCAGGACCTGACCGGCCTTCCCCAGGCGGCGGCCCTGGCGTCGCTCGGATGCGGCAACCCGATCGCGGTGGCCGAGCTGTCGGAGGGTGAGGTGGTGCTCGACCTCGGTTCGGGCGGAGGGATCGACGTGCTTCTCTCCGCCGGGCGGGTCGGGCAGACCGGGAAGGTCTACGGGCTGGACATGACCGACGAGATGCTCGCTCTGGCTCGCCGCAACGCCGAGGAGGCGGGAGTCTCCAACGTCGAGTTCCTGAAAGGGCA
The DNA here is from genome assembly GCA_036259335.1 of Actinomycetota bacterium. Classification (GTDB taxonomy): domain Bacteria; phylum Actinomycetota; class CADDZG01; order JAHWKV01; family JAHWKV01; genus JAJCYE01. Next base: position 1,345 of record DATABX010000273.1, on the reverse strand, counting down.
CATCGAACACATTCCCCTGCCCGACTCATCGGTGAACGTGGTGATCTCCAACTGCGTGATCAACCTGTCGGCCGACAAGCGCCGGGTGCTGGCCGAAGCGGCCCGGGTTCTGCGGCCCGGCGGCCGCTTTGCAGTCAGCGACGTCATCGCCGACGAGGGGATGGACGAGGCAACCCGCCGGGACATGCAGCAGTGGACCGGTTGTGTGGCCGGCGCCCTGACCCGCAGCGAGTTCCTCGGGCTGCTGGGGGAGGCCGGGCTGGAGCAGGCGGAGGTTTCCGAAACCCACCGGGTCCACCCCAGCGCCGGATCGGCGATCATCCGGGCCCGCAAGCCCTTCTGAGGCTTCGCTCGAAGGGAAGGCCTCCTGCCAGCCTCGGTAGGTAAGTGGGGTGCCTGCATGCCCAGTTCCGCCCAAGGATTGCTCTCCTGCTAGCCTCTTGGAAAGGGTGGACGACAGGGAGGGCGGGCATGGCAGATCCGGACGACGAAAAGGGCTTCGACTTTGACATCCCGGTAGTCGCCTCCCGGCGCGAGTTCTTCGAGCAGGAGGCGCTGGTGTCGGGACCGCCCGAGTCCGTAGACACCGATCTGGAGCCCGACCAGGTGGCCGAGAACCTGAAGAGCATGCGGGAGGCGGCCAGGCTGAGGACCGAGTCGGCTGCCGAGGCCAGGGACGGTTCTTCGGGCCAGCACGACCAGGGTTGAGCTCGCCGCCCGTGTTCACCGGGGTCGGTGTGGCCCTGGTGACCCTGTTCGACACCGGCGGAAACGTTGACGCGCCGGCCACCGCCGCCCACGCCGCCCGGCTGGTCGAGCTGGGCGTAAGGGCCGTGGTGGTCGCGGGCAGCACCGGAGAGGCTTCGGCGATCTCCCTGGAGGAGCGGGCGGGGCTCCTCCACCAGATCCGGCCCATAGTGCCGGCGGGGATCAGCCTGATCGCGGGCACCGGCGCGCCGTCGGCCCGCCAGGCGGTGTCCCTCACCCGGTCGGCCTGCGACGAGGGAGTCGACGCCGTGCTCACCCTGTCTCCGCCCGGCGTCTCCGACCCCGGGCCCTACTACCGGTCGGTCGCCGAGGCCGCCGGCGAGGTGCCGGTCCTGGCCTACCACTGGCCGGCGATGGCGGCGCCCGGCATCCAGGTGGAGGCGCTCGCCGGGCTGCCGATCGCCGGCTGCAAGGACTCCTCCGGCGACGCCGACCGGCTCCTGCACGCCCTGACGACGTGGGGCGGCCCGCTGTACACCGGATCCTCGGCCCTGCTTGCCTACGCCGGACCGCTGGGCTGCGCCGGGGCGATACTCGCGCTGGCCAACGCCGACCCCGAGGGCTGCATCGCCCCCAT
>DATABX010000272.1:0-3247 GCA_036259335.1 Actinomycetota bacterium | reverse complement strand
GCCTTCACCGGCGTGGTCCAGGCCAGCGCCCTGGCGCCGACCGCCCTGGAAGGGGAGGCTCTGGCTAAGGCCGCCGTGCTAAGCGGCCCGGACGCCGCTGAGAGCTGGCTGCCCCACGGAGGCGTGATCCTCCTCGACGACGGCTCGACGCGGGTTCTGGAACCCTAGGTCCTCAAACCGAGACGAACTGGAAGGAGTCCAGAGGCATGCCGTACACCTTCTGCGCCCCCTCCTTGTCGAGCTCGGTGATCTCCAGCGTCTTGGAGCCGAGGTCTCCGCAGAAGTAGTGCATGACCGACCTCGGGTCGTACTTGGTGAGGTCGATGGTGTCGGTCGTCTCCTCGTCCGGGCAGTCCGGGGGGGCTCCGGTCCGGATGTGCTCGTGCCGGAACCCGAGCACGTGTCCGAGCTCGTGGCGTAGGACGCCGGTTGTGTCGAAGGTCAGCTTCTCGGCGAAGAACGACGGGTCGATCAGGATCCTCCGCCGGCCCGGGGGGTCGTTGGGAAAGAACGCCGCTGCGATGAAGGTGCCGCCGGCGTCCAGGAAGCGAACTGTAAAAAGCACCCCCTCCGGGCTGATGGTAGGGCTCTCGTCCAGCTCGGCCAGGTGCTCGAACTTCACCCCGCAAGCCTGTTCCCACGCCGTGGCCGCGGCGGTCATGGCGGTTCTGACCTTGTCGTACTGCTCCGGCGAGAGAAACGTTGACTTCAGCACGCAGTAGGTCAGCTTAAGACCGGGCGGCCAGCGGACTATCCTGCCGCCCTGAACCACACCCATCAGCCCCCGCTCGCCGGTGCTCGTCACTCCAATGAGGCGGGCCATTCCCAGACCTGCGTTGTTCGCAGTTTTTTCCGCCTCCCGCTGTTTTTCATAGGCTTCCCGCTGCTGGGCGTAGACGAAGAGCTGATCGGCATCGAGAAGCGTGTCTCCCTCGGCCACGAAGAACGTCTCGCCGTCTATGTCGACCTTCTGCAGCCGGCGCTGGAGTAGCTCGTAGAGGCCCTTTTGCATCTCGTCTCTCAGGGCGGGCCTGTCGCTCAGCATCTGGTTCGCAAGGCTTTTCGCGTTGCCGTTCGTATGCATCATTCCTCCCCCGGTGGAATCAGATCAGGACGGTTTCTTCGAGCCCACTCCCACAAGACCTCGTCGGAATCCTTCAGCATGTCTCCTCCCCGAACGTAGTACTTGACGTCGTCCACCATCACCGAGGGGAGGGCATCGACCCACTCCCTGAACTCAGTCAGCGAGCAGACGGCTTCTTTCACCTCCGGGTGTCGCAGGGAGGCTCGGCGATCGATACTCAGATTGGATTCATCGGCTGGATCGTGCACTCCGTCGGTTATACAACCGGGATCGGGACCGGGGTAGTGGGATTTGGCGCATAACCGTGGTTGGAGCGTCCCCGAGTACTATTGTTTACGGAGCGACCCAGAGTTGCTGGCCTTAGAAGCGGGGAATTCTTGAACAGACAAACCAGCGAACTGGCAACCGACACCCAGCCGGCACTTCGCGTCGACCCGGATTTCGCCGAGGAGTATCCCGGCGCGGATGCGCTTTCCACCGAGTGCTTCATGAACATCGCCCGGGCATCGGATCAGATGCTCGCCGAGCTGAACCGCCGGCTGAAGGCGGACTTCGACCTGTCGGTGTCTGCGGCAACCGTCCTTGCGATCATCGACGGCGCCGGCGAGCCGATTACCCCGGGCGTCATCGCCGAAAGGGCCATCATCGCGGCCGCAAGCACCACCTCCGTTCTCGACACGCTGGAGCGACGAGGGCTGGTGGAGCGGCGCCCGCACCCGACCGACCGTCGAAAACTCCTGATCGACCTGACGCCGACCGGCCGCAACACCATCGACCACATCCTGCCGGGGATTCACCGCCTGGAGGAGGAGGTCATGAGGGCCCTGACCGCGGACGAACGCCGGGACCTTCTGGGACTGATCGCCAAGGTACAGGCCAGCGTCTCCTTGGTGGCGCAACAGCCGGCGCAGGGATTGGGTGGAACCCGAAACGTTCCGTCCCGGCTCCACCGGGAGTAGGTTCGTCCGGCTACCCGGCCGGGATTCCCTGAAGACTGCGATTGGCGTTCATGAAGATCCTTGTGTCGCTCAACGTCAAGCCGACCGAATCCGGAATGTCGCCCGCATCGTCCACAGGAGCAGCCCTTTCGGTCTGTGCGTCGAATGGAACGGCGTCAAGGGGGCCGATGTACTCCCCGGGGGGCGCATCCGGGTTCTTCCTGGCTCTTTCCCCGCCGATGAAGCGCATCCACACCAGCCCGCCCGGAGGATCGCTCACCGTGCCGTCGTCGATGTTGACGGCCACCAGCTTTTCCTCGGTCTCGTTTACCAGCATCCGCTCCTCATCCACCGTTATGCCGAGTAGCGGCCCAGCCTCCTCCGGGTACGCAAACTCGGTAACCGTCCAGAGCGGTTCCCCGGTCCCCGGATTGATGCGCTGAAGACCGGTTCCGGTGCCGCAGGCGATTGCGACGCCCGGCCTGGGAGGCGGGCACACCGCCAAGCCGTCCCTCTTCCACCTGATGCTGCCGTTTGCCGGATCTATGCCCAGAGTGGCATTGCCGCCCTGCGGGTCCGCGTTGGATTCGATGAGCAGCGTGCCGTCCAGCAGCTGGGCCTCGCTCACCACCGGCTGGGCCTCCGGCCCCATGCTGGTCCGAAGATCGGTCCGCCAGCGTTCCTGACCGGTGGCCGGGTCGATCGATCGGATAACCGGCTCGTTCAGAAAGGTCTCCACCAGCAACTCGGGGCTGCTGTAGAGGTAGGTCTGGCTGCCGGGCGAGGTCCACCGGGTTTCGCCGGTGGCCGGGTCCCGGGCGACCAGGGCGGCGGTGGGCAGTGACCAGTTGTCCTCACTGCACACCAGCTCTCCGCATACGAACGGTCCGAAGGTTTCGCTTACTTCCACCTTCCACATCTCCCTGCCGGTGGTCGAGTTTCTTGCAGACAGAATCGTCTGCAGGCCACTGGGCTCCATCCCAACGACGACGCCCTCCAGAAGCGCCGGGCGGCCGACGTTATACCGCGGGTAACTGGGAGCCGCGGACCAGGGCCGGGTGAAGCGGACCTCGCCGGTCGAGGCTTCCATAACCACCAGCTTGAGGTTGACGGAGTTGCCGTTCACGACGGCCAGCGTGTTACCGAGCCCCACCGGGCTGCTGGCGGCCCGGAGATCCGAGGTCCTCCAGCCGGGGGTTTCCTCCTCGGGCCCGCTGCAGGCGCC
>DATABX010000271.1:0-4354 GCA_036259335.1 Actinomycetota bacterium | reverse complement strand
CGGTCAACCTCGTAGTGCCTTCCCCGGTGGCTCACCAGGTCGCCGGTCCACAGCTCGCGGATCACGTCGATCGCCTCAGAAAGCATCTGCAGCCGCACCCTGGGGTGCGGCCACTTCTCGCCGGTGATGTGCTCGTTCAGGAACTCGCCACTGCCGACGCCGAGAAAAAAGCGGCCGGGCATCATGCATGCCACAGTGGCGGAAGCCTGGGCGACGATCGCCGGGTGGATACGGATGATCGGAGCGGTGACCGCCGTGCCCAGCCGCAGGCGCTCGGTCGCCGTCGCGATGCCGCCGAGCACCGACCACACGAACGGCGAGTGTCCCTGGTTCCGGGTCCACGGGTGGAAGTGGTCGGAGATGAAGGCGAACTCGAAGCCCGCCTCCTCGGCGGCCGCTGCGTTGCGCACCAGATCCGCCGGCCCGTGCTCCTCGCTCGACAGGTGGTAACCGATCTTCGCTTTCATGGGTAGGTCCCTACCCACCTCGATCCGGGGTAACCCCGGCTAGATCCACCCGCACTGCAGGCCGCCGCACTCGAACTGCGGGATCCACATCAGGCGGCGCCACAGGTCGTAGTCGATCTCGATCGCGGTCAGGATCGGGTAGAAGATCGCGAACATCACACCCACCCCGAGGACCAGGAACCCGACCACCAGCGGGCGACCGAACCGGCCCTTGTGCCGGAGCGCGTTCAGGGCGGCCGCCAGCCCGATCATCATGAACGGCACTACCGGGGTCATGTAGAAGAAGAACAGCGGCCGGGCCACCAGCAGCCAGGGCAGGTACTGGGAGGCCCACGCCGCCAGCACCATCCGCTCGGGGGTCCAGCTCCTCCTGCTTCGAATCACGAGCCAGCCGGCGGCCAGCAGGGCCGCGTACCAGGTGGCGACGTTGGCGATCCCGATGATCTCCACCGAGCGCCCGGTTTCCCCTTCGTAGAAGTAGGCAACCGGCCGGAGGACCAGGGGCCAGGTCCAGGCCTTCGACTGGTACGGGTGGGTGGCCTTGAGGTTCAGGTGGTAGTCGGCCATGCGATCCTGCAGGTCGCCGAAGCTCAACGCCACGCCCGGCAGGCCCTGAATGCACTCGCCCTCGGACAGGCCGTAAAAACCGGCCCCGAAGAAACGACCGTCCGACGCCGAGGGCACCGTGTACGGGCAGTCCATGCCGGCCTGGCGCGAGAACCAGTCGGCGTAGGAGACCAGGTAGACGACGAGCGGAACCAGCCCGAAGGCAATCCCGGTGAACAACACGTCCTTGAGCAGAACCACGCCGTTCGCACGCTCGTCGCCGGCGACGGTACGCCGCCGGCGGACGATGCCCGCAGTCCACAGAAAACACATCACCGCCCCGGCGGCAAGGGCGTAGACCGCCGACCACTTGACCGCCAGCGCCAGGCCGAAGGCGAGGCCGGCCCCGAGTCGGTACTCGGCGCGGCGCGGCGGCCGGCCCCGGCTTTGGGACTCGACGGAATCTTTGATCGCGTGGGCGTTGTCGCGGTCGATGGCCACGAACAGAAACCCGACCGCGACGAAGAAGGCGAGAAAGATGTCCAGCATCGCCACCCGGCTTTGGACGAACAGCAGGAAGTCGGTGGCGACCAGAAGCGCCGACACCAGTGCGGTCCACCGACTCCGGAACAGCCGTTCGGCCAGCAGGTAGGCCACCAGCACCAGGGCCACACCGAAGACGACCGCCGAGATGCGCCAGCCGAACGAGTCATACCCGAAGACCTCGATGCCCGGGCTGATCAGCCACTTGCCGAGGGGCGGGTGCACGTAGGTCTGCTCGGTCGCCTGGGTCAGGTCGCAGCTCTCGGGCAGGTTGCCGAGGTACAGGCAGGCGTCCTTGGCGTAGTAGGTCTCGTCGAACACCAGCGTGCGGGGCTCGGCCAACCGGATCACCCGCACCACCGCGGCGAGGATCAGCAGCCCTACCAGCGGCCAGCGCCGCTCCCACCAGTGCAGCCTGCCGGCAGGCTCGTCGGCCGGGGCCCGCTGCGAGGGCTCGTGATCCGGCGACTGCCGTTCGGGCGCCGTCAGCGCGGGCGATTCGATCGGTTCGATGCGAGGTCTCCTGGGTCCCGGAATTGGGTCAGTATAGGGACGCTTACATCATCCCCGAGGGAGGCAGCAGTGTTGATCGTGGACCCCGACAACCCCGGGATCTGCTTGCAGGTGTGGCAGCCGCTGGGCCCGTTCGGACGAGCCCGGGGGTTGCTGGGCACCTACGAGGTCGGCCGGGGAAGAGGGTTCCTCCTGCGGTCGAAGCAGGTGCACACGATCGGCATGAACTACCCGATCGACGTCGTCCATATCAACCGGAAGGGGAAGGTCATCCGGGTGCGAACCATGAAGCCGGGCCGGGTCGGACCGTTCATCCTCGGCTCCCGCTGGGTGCTGGAGATGGACGCCGGGGAGGCGGAGCGGCTGGGGATCCGGGTGGGCGGGCGGCTGGAGAGACGGCCGTGAGCGGGCGGTTGTACGTGTGCGCCACCCCGATCGGCAACCTTGAGGACGTCTCCCTGCGCCTGCTCCGGACCCTCGGGGAGGCCGACCTGGTCGCGGCCGAGGACACCCGCCGGACCCGTAAGCTGCTCACCCATCACGGGATCCACGCCCACCTGGTCTCCTACCACCAGGCCAACGAGCACAAGCAGACCGCCTATCTGGTGCAGAAGGTCAGGCAGGGAACCCGGCTGGCCCTGGTGAGCGACGGGGGCATGCCGGCCATCTCCGACCCCGGCTACCTGCTGGTGAAAGCCTGCATCGAGGCGAACCTAACGGTCGAGGTCATCCCCGGCCCTTCGGCGGCTCTCAGCGCCCTGGTGCTGTCCGGACTGCCCACCGCCCGCTTCAGCTTCGAGGGGTTCCTCCCCAAGCCCCAGGGCGAAAAACGGACCCGGCTCGAAGCGGTGGCGGCCGACGACCGGACGTTGATCTACTTCGAGGCCCCGGGACGGGTCCGGCCGACACTCCAGGCGGCGCTCGAGGTGCTGGGCAACCGCAGGATGGCGCTGGCGCGCGAGCTGACGAAAGTGCACGAGGAAGTGCTGCGGGGGACGATCGAGGAGGTGGCCGGCCGGCTGGACGACGAGATGAAGGGTGAGGTGGTGCTGGTGATCGAGGGGGCCTCCACCCAGCCGGCCAGCCTGGCGGCAGCCGTCGACGTAGCGAGAGGACTGGTCTCTAAAGGAATGACCAAGTCTGCGGCTGCCGCCCAGGCGGCGGCTAAAGAGGGTGTTCCCAGGCGTTCGGTCTACGAGGGCTTGTTGACGGAGCCCTAGCGGGGTTAGCCCTTGGTTGGCTTCAAGCGCGGCTACGCTGTTATGGAATCCAAGCCGGTAAGACACGAGGAGCAGATCATCCGTCCGCCATATCCCTTGAGTTCCGAGCGCGAGCCACAGAACACGCAGGAGTCCTGGCGGGGGGTGAGGATGATCCGGTCGTCCTCCAGGGAGATGTCCAGCACTCCACCCTCTTTGAGGTCGAGCGACTTGCGGATCTCGGCAGGGATGACGATTCGCCCGAGAACGTCCAACTTACGGTTCATGCCGGTGTTTTTCATACCATTCGATAGTATCCGCACTTCAGATACGCCGCCTCCGGACGCTCGCTTAGCCATTACTCTCCTTCTAGACGGTTTTAGAAAGTCACCATCTTATGAATATAGACATTACCAGTATCACGCATAAAGACGTGCGAAAAGACGCGGAAACAGACGCCAACATAGACGATTCGCCTCGAAAAGAGACATTCTATGTGACGACTCCGATCTACTACGTGAATGATGTTCCCCACATCGGCCACGCCTACACGACGGTCAACGCCGACTTCCTGGTCCGCTACCACCGGCTGGCCGGCGAGAAGGTTTTCTTTCTTACCGGAACCGACGAACACGGCCAGAAGATCGCCCAAGCTGCCGAGGCAAACGGCGTCAGCCCCATCGAGTGGTGCGACCAGATGGTGCCCCGCTGGAGGGACGTTTGGGAGCGGCTGGAGATCTCCTACGACGACTTCATCCGCACCACGGAGGAGCGCCACACCAGGCCGGTCCAGGAGCTGGTGCAGCGTCTCTACGACCAGGGGGACATCTACCTGGCGACCTACACCGGCCCCTACTGCGTGGCCTGTGAGGCCTTCTACCAGCCGAGCGAGATCGTCGACGGTCTGTGCCCCATCCACGAGCGCCCGGTGGAGTGGCTGGAGGAGCAGAACTACTTCTTCCGGCTCTCGGCCTACGCCGGCCGGCTGATCGAGCTCTACGAGAGCCGGCCGGACTTCGTCCAGCCGGAGATCCGCCGCAACGAGGTGGTGAGCTTCGTGAAGGGCGGCCTGGAGGACCTGTCCAT
>DATABX010000270.1:0-3592 GCA_036259335.1 Actinomycetota bacterium | reverse complement strand
CTTGATGCCTTCCTCGCGCATCCACTGCAGCTTGATCGGCATCCCGGTCCGCTTGGCGATCTGGGCCACCTGGACGTCCTGGTCGTGGAACAGGTGACGGCCGAAAGCGCCGCCGGCCGGGACCACGTGGTACAGGACGCTCTCCACGGGGATGGCGAGGGTCTCGGCGATCTGCCGCTGGAGGGTGCCCGGAACCTGGGCGCCGCCCCAACCCTCGTACTTGCCGTTCTCGAGCTTCCCGCAGGAGGAGTTCTCCTCCATGGGGGCGTGCGGGACGTACGGCCACCGGAAGGTGCCCTCGACGCCCTCGCCGGGCGAGGTGATCTGGTCGATGATCCCGTTGAGGATGTCGTCGATCTGGGCGTCGGACAGCTGGTCCATCGGGCCGGCGCTCCACTTGATCTTGAGCGCGTTCTTGGCCTTCTTGGCGATCCCGAAGGTCTCGGCGGTGACCGCCACACCTTCGGGGATGAGGTAGTCGGGCATGCCCGGGATGTGGGTGGCGCTGATGAAGCCGGGGATCTTCTTGGCTTCGGTGTCGTCGATGGAGACGACGGACGCGCCGTGGGTGGCCGCCATCGCCAGGACGGTCGGCTTGAACTCCTTGGAGGAGAACAGGTCGGGCGTGTACTTCTGCTTGCCCTGGACGATGTCCCGGATGTTGTGCCGAACCTGCGGCTTACCGATGATCTTGTAGTCGCTGGGGTTCTTCGGCACGGCGGCCTTGGCCTTCGGCAGCTGGGCCGCGGTGGCGGTCAGCTCTCCGTAGGACATCTTCTGGCCGTTGGTGGCCACGACGTGGCCGTCCTCGGTGCGGAGCTGGGAGATGGGGACTCCCATCACCTGCGAGCCGGCGGCCAGAAGCTGACCCCGCATCTGGGCGGTGACGATACGGACCGGGTCGTAGAGCACCCGGGTGTTGTGCGAGCCACCGGTGATCTGGGCGGCCTGCCACTTCTGCTGAGCCGGTGCCAGCACGACCTCGACCTTGTCGAAGGTGGTGTCGAGGTTGTCGGCCACCATCATGCCGAAGGTGGTCATGATGCCCTGGCCGATGTCCTGCTTGGGAAGCTCGGCGAGGACGGTGTTGTCCGGCCGGATCTCGATCTTCAGGTCATAGATGGTGGGCTGCTGGCTGAGGATGAAGATGTCGGTGAAGTCCTGGACATCGGGCAGTTCCTCAGTCCGGTGCGGAAATGCGCCAGCGCTGGCGTCTCCGAGACCGACGCGGGCAGCGACTGCCAGCGTCGGCCCGGCGATCAGGAACCCTTTCAGGACCTGACGCCGTCCGATTGGTGTCTCAAGAGCGGTCATTCAGTGCTCCCTCCACGTGATTCGTCGGGCCAGCCGTCCCTCCCAGGACCTCCCTTTGGAAAAAGGGTCCAGATAGGTCCACGGGGCAGCTGGCCAGCTACAGGCTGGGTGGGTGGCCCAGCACTCCTCTGGTATGCGTGACCACTGGCCCACTTCGGGTCACAGGGGACAAATTGCAACGAATCGCCCAGACATGCAACGGAAACTTTCCGGGCGTGAGACGAATGGGGACCACCGGAAGACGAGTGACGCTCGTTTACAGGGGTTTCGCTCTTCAAATGTTCCCGAAGGGACAATTTCCCGCGATTGTGCGGATGGCGACTATCGGCACCGCTGACTGTGCGGGTCGCGACTCTTGGCTGTAACGCGGCGGTGGCCGCTGTTACCGTAGGCCTCGGTCGCCGCTGAACCCTGGGGCGGTAACGTCCGATGGCGCTCTCGGGGTCAGCCTGCCGGCCAGGCGTTGAGCTTTCCTCCAAGCTCGTTCCCCGGCCCGGTGGCGGGTGTCAATTCAGGCTTGCGGCGCCCGCCACCAGGCTGCGGATCACCTCGGCGCAGACCGGCTCGGCGCACCATGTTTCCCTTCGGCCACTTCTGGCTATACGTATTGGCGATAGTGGAATTCGATCTATCGCGCCCGGAAATCGTGCCGTTTCCAGGCTCAATGCGGTCGGCGCGTGTCTTCCGCGCCCCGGCGGGCGGCATCATGGTGGCGTGGCCAACAGTCATGCCGAGTGGATCGCCCAGTGGCTGGGTCCGGCTGAGCAGGCTCCTCTCGGGCCCGACGACCTCAAAGAGTTGGTCGCGCTCATCAGCGAGAACCACTACCCGGCCGGGGCCACCATCTTCCGGCTGGGACAGGCACCGACCCGTGTCCACATCGTCCGCCGAGGGTCGGTCGAGTTGTCGCGCATGGTGCGGGGTCGGCGGGTGGTCCTCCAGATCCTCGGCCCCGGCCAGGTCTTCGGCGACGTCTCTCTCTTCCTGCGCATCCGGGTGCCGTGGGACGCGGTCGCCGTCGAGGACAGCGTCATCCTGTCCGTCGACTCCGTCGGCCTCTACCGCCTGCTGGAGCAGCGCCCCCGGCTCGCCTGGCGGTGGCTGCATTCGGTCTCGGCCCGGGTGCACGGGTTCTGGTTCCGCACGGTCGAGCTCCTCGCCGGCGGTCTCGAGGCCCAGGTGGCCTCGGTGCTCGTCCGCCGGGCGGAGGAGGATGTCGTCCACCTGAGCCAGAGCCACCTGGCCGAGCTGGTCGGCGGGCGGCGCACCAGCGTCAACCGGGTTCTCAAGCGCCTCGAGGACCAGGGCCTGGTCAAGGTGCACTACGGGCAGGTGGAGATCGTCGACCGGCCCGGCCTGGCCACCGTGGCCGGCCTCGACCCCGACGCCATCGACTGACCATCTGAGCGTCGTCAAATCGTCACGGAACCGACGCAAGGTTCGGCCGGCCCGTTGGCGAAGAGTTGAAGTGCACCGGTCCCGGATCCGTCCCCGGAAGGACGCCCCGTGTCAACCGCCAAGAATGTCGTCTCCGCCGGCTTCGACACCATGCACGGGCGCTACGCCGACCGGGCCGGCCGCGACACCTCGCGGCGGCACCGCTGTCTCAAGCGGGCCGCCGGCATGGGACTCCTCCGGGGCGGTGACGCGCTGGACCTCGGCTGCGGCACCGGTCGGCACGTCACGGCCGCCCTGGCCGACGCCGGCTACCGGGTCACCGGGCTCGACCTCTCCCCCCGGAGCATCGAGGTCGCGCAGCGGGAGCTGCCGGCGGTGCGGTTCCTGGTCGGCGACATGGCCACGGCCACCTTCCCGGCGGAGTCGTTCGACCTCGTCACGGCCTTCTACTCCATCATCCACCTCCCCCGGGAGGAGCACGGCGCGGTCATCCGCCGGGTGGCAGAGTGGCTCCGCCCCGGCGGCGGCCTCATCGCCGGCCTCGGCGCCAGCTGCGGGGACGCCTACGAGGAGGACTGGCTCGGCGTGCCCATGTACTGGAGCAGCTGGGATCACCGCACCAACCACCGGCTGATCACCGAAGCCGGCCTCGAAGTCCTGGTCGACACCGTGGAGACATCGCTGGAGGACGGTCAGCCGGTCGCCTTCCAGTGGGTGATCGCCTGCAAACGGTGACCACGCGGCGGGGCGCCGCCCGGATGATCCTCCAGGCGGCGCCCCGATCGGCGGGTCTCGTGTTGTCGGTTACTTGCCGGCTGCGACCTGCTTGATGGCGGACCGGATGCGGAAGTAGGTCCCGCACCGGCAGAGGTTTCCGCCC
>DATABX010000269.1:0-3342 GCA_036259335.1 Actinomycetota bacterium | reverse complement strand
CGCCGGAGTCCAGGTCTCGCCCCGGTCGGTTGAAATCTCGACCCGGCGGATGCCCCGGTAACCGGCCCACGCCACGCCCGCCAGCCGGGCGCCGGTCTCCACCCGGTCGGTGGCGGCGGGAACGTCGAAGCGGGACTGGGTCTTGACCGGCGCCTCGTCGCTCCACCCCCGGACCATCCAGTAGCCCTGGTAGTCGGTGGCCACCGCCTCGATGTCGGTCAGCCACTTCACATTCTTCATCCCGTAGATGTCGGGCACGATGATGCGGGCGGGAAAGCCGTGCACCGTGTTCAGGGGCTCGCCGTTCATCCCGAAAACGAGGAGGGTGTCGGTCTGGAGCGCTTCGGACAGCGGGATGGAGTCGGAGTACCCCTCGGCTCCCCGGAAGACGATGTCCACGATGCCCTCCTTCAAGCCGGCCCGGTCGAGCACGTCCTTCAACCGGACGCCCCGCCAGATGGCCGTGGAGATCAGGTCACCGCCGACCTCGTTGGAGATGCAGGTCAGGGTGTGGGCCATCTCCACCACCTCGAAGTCGCTCTGCATGGTTTCGTAGGTGAGCTCGTAGGGGTTGTCGACCAGGCCGTGGATCTTCAGCCGCCAGTCTGAGTGGTCGACGACCGGCTTCACGATGTTTATGTCGATGTTGTAGAACTGCGAGGTGGCGGTGATCTCCGGGGTGTGCCCCGGGATCACCGGGAAGTCGTCGTTCTCCGGGGCGACGTAGGGCCTCGCCGCCTCCACGATCTTCACCGCCGGCAGGTCACGCCGCCGGAAGATCGCCTTCAGGACGCTCCCTCCGGCCAGCAGGCCCCCCAGGCCCCAGGCCGCCCTCACCAAAAGCTTGCGGCGGGAGCCGGCCATCGCATCGAGCGGCGTCTCGTCCCCCTCGACCCGCCGGGGTTCGATGGCGGCCAGCAGCGGGGTGTCCAGGCACATCTTGGCGAACACCAGGGCGGCCACCGCGTAGACCACCACCGTCACGGGCTTGATGCCGTTCACGTCGCCCGCCGCGAGCAGCAGCGAGCCGGCGAGCAACCCCAGACCGGCGGCCATGGCCCGCCGGGCTTTCCGAGCATCGGTCTGCCCCTTGAGGACCCAGATGCCCACGAGGCCTCCGGCCGCCACCACCGCGACGTTGATGCCGATCCCGAACCCCTGGAGGGCCCAGTGGCCGAGACGCTCGATCATCGAGGTGGCGAAGTCGCCGGGCACCAAAGTGACCAGCAGCGACGCCAGGCGAGCCGGCGGGTAGGAAACCAGGGGGAAAAGGATCGGGCCGGTGAACGCCAGCAGCAGGGCGGTGCCCATGGCGATCGCTCCCTTGAAGAACGCGGACCGCCGGCTCATCGGGCGTTTATTCGGCTTCCTTCAGGCGTTCCCGGAGCTCCCTGGCGCTCGGGACCTGCGGGCCGTAGGTGGTGCCGGGTAGCTCGTGGACCGAAGCCGCGGACCCCTCGACGGCGACCCGGGCTCCCACCGGCACCGCCGTCTTCACGATTCCGATGCCGAAGCCGCGGTCCGAGATGCTCGTGACCGTGCCGGCCGGCTGGCCCTCGAACAAAATTTCACCCAGCGCAGGAGATCCGGAGAAACTCAGGTGCCGAAGGCGCTTCTTCACCCGGCCCCGCTGGGCCATGGCCACCGCCTCCTGCCCCAGGTAGCAGCCCTTTTGGTAGTGGACCGCCCGCTCCAGGGCCGCCTCCTGCGGAAGGTAGCCTGCCTGCAGGTCCGGGACGAACGCCGGGGCGCCGGCTTCAACTCTTCTCACCTCGTATTCGTGGCGGGCGAGCATCCGGACGTTACACCTGTCGAGCAGCGCCAGTATCTCGGGCTTGCGCTCCGGTCCGATCCAGATGTCCATGCCGTCGAGCGGCGGCGCCAGCGTAACCACCAGCGCCGAGCCCACGCCCAGGCTGGAGTGGGCGCCCTCCGGCATCGCCTGGGTGATCTGCAGCTCCCCGGCCAGCATCGACAGGACGCCGTGGCCGAGGACCCGGATGATCGAGAAGCTCTCCGTTTCGTCCTTGACCCGGACCCGGGTGGCGAAGACCCGGTTGGCGAAGAAGTCGTGGACTTCCTGCCGGTCGCCGCCGTCGAAGTCGGCCAGCGCACCCTGCGGGTTGGCCAGCACCCGCAGCACCGACGTGATCCGGCCCTTGGGAGTGAGAAGAAGTGCCTCCGCCCCCTCGCCCGGCTTCAGATCCTCGACCTGGTTGCTGACCAGCTGGTTCAAAAACCACAGTGCCTGTGGCCCGGAGAAGCTCAGCTTGGGCCGCGACTCCAGCTCGAACCCAACCACCGGTTGCTCGTCGCTCATCATGTCGCCTCCGATCCCACGATAAGGCTTAACGAAATCAACGGAGGTAAGTTCTGATCGTGAACGAGCTGGATCTGATCGAGTCCGTCCTGCTGGTGGTGTTCCTGGCCGTCCCGCTGGTGGGGGTCGCCGACGCCGCCCGCCTCCCCCGCTCGGCCTGGGAGGGCGCGGGCCGCAGCAAGCGGTTCTGGATTCTGCTCCAGCTTCTGACCCTTTACCTGGGAGCGATCGCCTACTTCGCCGGCGTACGCCGCGATGTGGTGTTTTTCACCGCTCCCCGGGCCCCGGACTGGGAGGAAGCCGGGCAGAGCTAGCTGCGCACCCCGGCAGCCTGCTCGACCGCCAGCGCGTAGGCCGGCCCGACTCCCCCACCCTCGTGCTTGAAGTAGCAGTAGACGTCCCGGCCGTCCTCCAGCACCTGGGCCACCTTCCCGCTCCAGGACTTCAGTTCCTGGTCGCCGTACTCCTCCTTTCGAAGGCGCAGGTAGACGTGAGGCGCAGTGACCGGCACCTCCTCGAGAGCGAGGTCGTCGGTGTCGGCGCCGCAGTATGCGATCCCGTGGGCCTTCAGGATCTGTTTCGGCTCGTCGGCTCGCCACGACTCGTGCCGGAACTCCATGGCGTAGCGGGCAACCGGCGGCAGAATCCCGGCGAACGCCTCCAGCTTGTCCTTTTCGTATCTGAAGTTCGGAGGAAGCTGAAAAAGGATCGTGCCGAGCCGGTCCCCCAGCAGGCGGGCCCGCCGGACGAACTCGGCGACATCCTCCTCACAGTCCACCAGGCGCTTCCAGTGGGTGATCCGCTGCGACGCCTTCAGCGTGAACTGGAAGCCGTCGGTAGACTGCTCCTTCCACGCCAGCAGCGTCGACTCCGAGGGTAGCCGGCGGAAGCTGTAGTTGATCTCGACCGAGCCGAGCTTCGACGAGTAGTACGCCAGCATCTTCTTGTCGGTGGTTCCCTCGGGGTAGAACGGCCCCTTCCACTCCTTGAAGGCGAAGCCCGAGGTCCCGACGTACAGGTTT
>DATABX010000268.1:0-4613 GCA_036259335.1 Actinomycetota bacterium | reverse complement strand
CCGGGCGCCACCAACCTGATCACCGGCCTGGCCTCGTCGTTCATGGACTCGATCCCGGTGGTTGCGATCACCGGCCAGGTTCCCCGGCCGGCGATGGGCTACGACGCCTTCCAGGAGTCCGACATCACCGGCATCGCCGGCCCGGTCACCAAGCACACCTTCTTGGTGATGGAGCCGGAGGAGATCGCCCAGACCATCGCCGAGGCGTTCCACATCGCCTCCACCGGCCGCCCGGGACCGGTCCTGGTTGACATCCCCAAGGACGTCCTGCAGGCGACCTTCGACTTCAAGCCGGCCGGACCGGTGGAGCTGCCGGGCTACCAGCCGACCTCCAAGCCGAACCACCGCCAGATCGTCGAAGCAGCCAAGCTCATCGCCCAGTCCAGCCGCCCGGTGATCTACGCCGGCGGCGGCATCATCAAAGCCGGCGCCTCCGAGGAGCTGGTGAGGCTGGCCGAGATGACCGGCATCCCGGTGGTCACCACGCTGATGGCCCGGGGGGTGATTCCCGACACCCACCCGTTGTGCCTGGGCATGCCCGGCATGCACGGCAACTACACCGCGGTCACCGCCCTGCAGCGCAGCGACCTGCTGATCGGGATCGGCCCCCGCTTCGACGACCGGGTGACCGGCAAGCTGAGCTCGTTCGCCCCCGAGGCCAAGGTCATCCACGCTGACATCGACCCGGCCGAGATCAGCAAGAACCGCAAGGCCGACGTGCCGATCGTGGGCGACGCCAAGGCGGTGCTGGTCGAGCTGATCAAGACCATCGAGGCCCGGCGGGGCAAGGATCCGCAGCCCGACTACTCGGCCTGGCGCGACACAGTCAACGAGTGGAAGGCGAAGTTCCCCTACAAGTACACCCAGACGGGCGACGGCCCGCTCAAGCCCCAGTACGTGGTCGAGCGCCTGGCCACCCTCACCGAGGGCAACGCAATCTACTGCTCGGGCGTCGGCCAGCACCAGATGTGGGGCTCGCAGTTCATCCCGTTCCAGCGGCCTCGCACCTGGATCAACTCCGGCGGCTCCGGGGCCATGGGCTTCGGCGTGCCGGCGGCGATGGGGGCCAAGGTCGCCATGCCGGAGGACGAGGTGTGGTGCATCGACGGCGACGGGTGCTTCCAGATGACCTGTCAGGAGCTGGCCACCATGGCGGTCGAGAGGATTCCGGTCAAGATTGCGATCATCAACAACGCCTACCTGGGCATGGTCCGCCAGTGGCAGGAGCTGTTCTACAACGAGCGCTACTCCGAGGTGGAGTTCGGCTGGGACATCCCCGACTACGTGAAGCTGGCCGAAGCCTACGGCTGCATCGGCCTCCGGGTCGAGTCGATGGAGGACGTCGACACCGCCATCGAGAAGGCCCGGGGCGTCAACGACCGGCCGGTGGTCATCGACTTCCGCTGCGACCCCCGGGAGATGTGCTACCCGATGGTGGCGGCCGGGAGCTCGAACGACGACATCATCCTCGGCCCCGAGTTCGAGAAGGACCCCGTGGAGCACGAGCGGGGCGACCACCTGTACAGCCAGGACGAAGAGATGGTGATCGACTGATGACTGACCGGAGCGAATCCAAGCAGTTTTTCCGATCCGCAGCTCCCGAAGGGAGCGAAGGCTCGTGAAGCACACGATTGCCGTACTCGTCGAGAACAAACCGGGTGTCCTGTCCCGGGTCTCCGGCCTGTTCGCCCGCCGGGGGTTCAACATCCACTCGCTGGCGGTTGGGACCACCGAAAGCCCGAACGTGAGCCGGATGACCATCGTGGTCGACCTTCCCGAACGGCCGCTGGAGCACGTGACCAAGCAGGTCTACAAGCTGATCAACGTGCTCAAGGTCATCGAGCTGGAAGCCGACTCGTCGGTCGAGCGGGAGCTGATGCTGATCAAGATCCGGGCGGTTGCGGAGGTCAGGGCCCGGATCATCGAGCTCACCGAGATCTTTCGCGGCACGATCATTGACGTCGGCAGCGACTCGATGACCGTCGAGGTCACCGGGTCGCCGGACAAGATCAACGCCTTCGAGGACCTGGTGGCAACCTACGGGATAATCGAGCTCGTCAAGTCCGGCCGGGTGGCGCTCAGCCGGGGCTCCAAGTCGATCAAGGACCGCCAGCTCCGGGTGGCGGGTTAACAACTTCAAACGAAATCTAGGAGGCAGCTGCATGGCCACGAAGTACTACGAAAAGGACGCCGATCCCGATGTCTTGAGGTCGCGACCCATCGCGATCATCGGATTCGGCTCCCAGGGCCATGCGCACGCCCTGAACCTCAAGGATTCGGGCTTCGACGTCCGGGTCGGCCTGAGGGAGGGTTCCAGCTCGTGGTCCGAAGCGGAGGCGGCCGGCCTGAAGGTACTGGAGACCGCCAAGGCCGCGGCCGACGCCGAGGTGATCATGATGCTGGTCCCGGACCAGCACATGAAGGCGGTGTACGACGAGTCGATCGCCCCGAACCTGAACGACGGCGACGCCCTGGTGTTCGCCCACGGCTTCGCCATCCACTTCAAGAGGATCGCTCCCCCGGCAGGGGTCGACGTGTTCATGGTCGCGCCGAAGGGTCCCGGGCACCTGGTACGCCGCACCTTCACCGAGGGCATCGGCACTCCGGCTCTGGTGGCGGTACAGCAGGACGCCTCCGGCAAGGCCCACGACTACGCCCTGGCCTACGCCTACGGGATCGGCTCGGCCCGGGCGGGACTCATCGAGACGACCTTTCGTGAGGAGACCGAGACCGACCTGTTCGGCGAGCAGGCGGTACTCTGCGGCGGCCTGACCCGGCTGATCCAGACCGGGTTCGAGACGCTGGTCGACGCCGGCTACCAGCCGGAGGTCGCCTACTTCGAGTGCCTGCACGAGGTGAAGCTGATCGTCGACCTGATCTACGAGGGCGGGCTGGCCAAGATGCGCCACTCGATCTCCGACACCGCTGAGTACAGCGACCTGACCCGCGGGCAGCGGGTGGTAACCGACGAGACCCGGGAAGCCATGGACAAGATCCTGGTGGACATCCAGTCGGGCAACTTCGCCAAGGAGTGGGTGGCGGAGGCCGAGGCCGGCGCCCCCAACTTCCAGAAGCTGCGGGATCAGGCCGCCGCCCACAAGATCGAGGCGGTCGGCAAAGAGCTGCGCTCGATGATGCCCTGGCTGCAGAACAAATAGTCCGATGACCTACAAGCGTTCCGCACTGTCCGAAGAACGACTGCTCTTACTCGCGCTTTGAGGGCTCGGGTCGCTGCTGCAAAGGTGCGACCCGGAGCCCGAACCCAACCCAAAGCGCCCACGAAACAGAGTTAAGGAGTTCGAGAAATGACAGATCAGGTACGCATCTTCGACACTACGCTGCGCGACGGGGAGCAGTCCCCCGGCATAAACCTGTCGGGCAAGGAGAAGGTGGAGATCGCCCACCAGCTCGCGGCGCTGGGCGTCGACGTAATCGAGGCGGGATTCCCGATCAACTCCCAGTCCGAGTTCGACGCGGTGGAGGCGGTCGCCCGCAGCGTGAAGGGACCCGTCGTATGTGCGCTGGCCCGGATGCAGTCCAACGACATCGACCGGGCGTGGGAGTCGATCAAGGACGCCCAGAAGGCCCGGATCCACGTGTTCATCGCGACATCGTCGATCCACATGGAGAAAAAGCTGCACAAGTCGCCCGATGAGGTGCTGGCGGCGGCAATCGCCGGAGTTGAGCGAGCCCGCGGCTACACCTCCGACGTCGAGTTCTCGGCCGAGGACGCCACCCGCAGCGACCCCGACTTCCTGGTGAAGATGTTCAACGCCGCGATCAAGGCCGGAGCGACAACCTGCAACGTGCCCGACACCGTCGGCTACGCCCTGCCCAACGAGTACGCCGACCTGTTCCGCTACCTGATCGAAAACGTCGAGCGGTCCGGCGAGGTGATCTGGTCTACCCACACCCACCAGGACCTCGGTCTGGCCGTGGCCAACGCCCTGGCGGGCGTGCAGGCCGGCGCCCGTCAGGTGGAGGGGGCCATGAACGCCATCGGCGAGCGAGCCGGCAACTGCTCGGTCGAGGAGGTCATCATGGCCATCCAGACCCGGGGGGCCTCCATGGGAGTCACCACTGCGGCCGACTCGAAGCAAATCGTCCGCACCTCCCGGCTCGTGTCGGCCCTGACCGGGTACGCCGTGCCGCCGAACAAGGCGATCGTCGGGGCCAACGCGTTCGCCCACGAGGCGGGCATCCACCAGCACGGCGTGCTGATGGACCGTACGACCTACGAGATCATGGACGCCACCTCGGTGGGCTGGGACTCCAACCGGATCGTGCTGGGCAAGCACTCCGGCCGGCACGCCTTCGCCAAGACGCTGGGCGACCTGGGCTACGAGCTGAGCGGCGACGACCTGAACCGGGCGTGGAGCAGGTTCCGCGACCTGGTCGACCGCAAGATCGAGATGACCGAGGCGGACCTTCTGGCGATCGTGACCGACGAGATCTCCACCTCCCAGGACACCTACGTGCTGGAAGACCTCCAGGTCCGGGGCGGCACCCACGTCCACCCGACGGCCAAGGTGCGGATCCGCTCGGGCGAGGAGACGTTCGAGGAGTCGGCCGAGGGCGACGGGATGATCGACGCCACCTGCGGAGCGATCCAG
>DATABX010000267.1:0-3142 GCA_036259335.1 Actinomycetota bacterium | reverse complement strand
CGCCATGCGGTCGACCCGGCGGCCGTCGGCCCGGATCAGCTTGCCGATGCGGTGCTCGGCCGCCCGCAGCCGCCGCATGAATGCCTGCGCCGTGCCCCCCTGCACCCGCCCGGTCCAGGACTGGTCGGGCTCGCCGTCCTCAGGGTCGACGTGCTCCTCCACCACCTGAACCAGGTCGGCCAGCGACGCGACTAGCCGGGTGCCGATCCGGACCACCCCGTCGCGGCCCTCGACCGGCTCCGAAAGCCGCTGGAGCTGCGACCTGACCCGCTCCTCGACAAAGGTCAGCTGGTGACGGAAGTCGCCGGTCTCGGCGAACAGGAAGCGCAGCAAACCCATCTCGATGAACTCCCGGGGGGTCCAGGAGAAGGCGGAGACCCCCTCGGACCGGCTGTCGGTATCCGGAACCAGCCCTACCGGACTCCGCGGCGGCGCCCAGAACGACACCGAAGGGAACGGCTCGGCCGCGATGCCCATCCGGGCCCACTGCAGCCGGGCTTCGTCGTTCAGCCCCCGGTTCGGCTTATCCAGCCACAGCAGGTCCTCCTGCTTGACGTTGAACACCAGCACCCGGACGTTGGAGGCCGCCTGCCCGAATACCTCCGGGTGGGCGGTCAGCGAGCGAAGAAAGGCCAGGGCGAACGACGTCTTGGTGGCCACGCCGGAAACCCCCGAGATCGAGATGTGGCCGCCCTTGCGCCCATCGAAGAAGTCCAGGTCCACCCAGATCGGCTCGCCGTCCCGGGCGAAGCCGATGGGCAGCCGGCGTCCCATCTCGTCGGCGTAAAGCGCCTTGTCCCGGGAGCGCCCGGACACCCGGTACACCGGCTCCCCCGGATCGGGCGCCACCCAGACCTCGGGGTCGACCCGGATGGTTTGCACCGAGGCCGAGCGCGCCAGCTCGGCGGGCAGCGACCCCTCCTCGGCGATCAGGAACATGTCCGACTCGAACCGCGCCCCCTCGTAGCGGGCCGCCACCTCGGTGACCAGGCCGTACAGGTGCACCTCGCCGGCCTTCGGAACCTGGGTGCGCACCTCGACCAGGTCGTCCAGCTGCAGGTAGTTGTCCGCGTCGATCACCACCCGGAACTCGGTGGAGGTCGCCGGGTCCACCCCCAGCACCCGGCCGACCTGCTCCTCAGCCATAAGCCGGGCCTCCGGCGCGGACTCCGGAGCGAATCCGGCGCAGTATCAGCTCCCGGTCCCCCAGCAGGCTCCACAGCTTGCGCTCCAGGGTGGCGATGGGCACCAGGTTCTGCGGCGCCCGGGTGTCCCAGAACGCCTTGGAGGCGAAGCGCGGAAGGTGGTGGGTGACCACGTCGGCCAGCCCGACGGCGCGCTGGAGCCCGACCGTGGTGGAGACCTCGCAGCGGGCGATGGCTGCCCATGGGTGCTGGCGCGGAGCCGCTGCGATCCGCGTGTACCAGGAGTAGCGCGGCCGGATCCGGCCGAAGCCGAAGATCGGCGTCCGCTCCCCGGGGGCGAGTGCCAGCGCCACCGGCGCATGCTCGGGCGCCAGATAGGTCTTCTGGTGGCTCTTGATGTAGCCGACGAGGTTGACCGGCTCCCGGACCCGCAGCGGCCCGTCGGCGATCACCAGGATCCCCTCCCGGGCCAGCCGCCGGGCCAGATCCTCCTCGAGGTCGCTCCGGGCTTTTTGAAGCTCGTTGCGCAACTCGTCGGGCCTGGACCCCTGGATCGACCGGCCCCGGTAGTTGACGGCAGCACTGAACGGCCGCACCTGCGGGTCGGCCCCACCCCCGAAGACGCTCCACCGCTGCACCTCGCAGGCGTCGAACCGGGCGCGGCCGTCGAACAACACCGCTCCCGCCGCCACCGATCCGAACAGGCCCGGCGCCGGAGCGGCACCCCGGCCGAAGAACGCCCGGGCATCAACCCGGTCCACCCCGTCGATGAAGGCGGCCACCGGTGGCTGGGACGGGCCCGGCGCCAGCGGCCTCCAGTCGGCGGTCTCGACGTAGGGATCGACCTCCTCCTCGGTGGAGGCCAGGCCGTCGTCCATCTCGGTGGAGGACCCGTATTCCGGGCTCCAGGCGTCAACCCAAATCTGATCCTCGATCATGTGCCCATGCTAGCGAGGGGGTATGACAGCCTGAAGTAAATTCGGCCGGGTCGCGAAACAAATGTTCGATTCGGTCCTCGTCGCCTACTGGATCGTGACGTCCACCCGGTCCGCCACCAGCGGGCTCACCGGCACGTGGTTCTGGTCGGTGAGCACCACCCATACCGTGTGGTCTCCCTCCGGAAGCCCGGTCACCTCGGCCGTGGTGCCGGTGGTGTGCAGGTGCCTCGCGTCGGCGGGGATCGGCTGCCCGTTCGCCTCCGGCTCCTCGTCGGGGTCGATGATCAGGTCGAGGTGCCCGGTGCCCGGCTGGCCCGAGCTCCGCGCCGGGTCGACTATCTGCACTCCGCTGACCGTCGTCTCGATGGTGAAGCCGGTCGCCAGGGGGGCGTCCTCCGGCGCCGTCGCATCGATGGACGGCCCCATCACCTCGACCTCCACGACGTCGGACGCCCGGCCAAGCCGCACGTGGGAGCCGTCGCTCAAGACGACGGTCAGCCGGTGCCTGCCCACCGCCAGGCCGGGGATCTTGACCGGGGTCTCGGAGAAGTGGATCTCGTTGGGGCCCTCGGACAGGGTCTCGCCGGTCGCCACCGGGTCCTCGTCGACGAAGACGTGGTAGTGGCCGGTCGCTCCCGAAGTGTCGCCCTCCTCGTCGGTGATCTCGACCCCTTCAACTTCGACGTCAAGCTCTACCACGTTCCCCTGGACCTGGGCCCCCTCGGCCGGGGAGGTGATCTCCACCACGATCTCGGTCGACTGAGCGCTGGGTTCGTCGAGTGTGGGGTCGTCCCGCAGGCAGCCGGCGAGCAGCAGAACAACGGCGAGCAAGGGAAGGATCGTGCGGAGGACGTTCTTCAATATGGTCTCCCTGGCTAGAGATTTGGGCTCACGGTGGCGCGCGTGCTCCCACAAAGCTCGGCGAAGAACTGGAGTGGGACTGGCTAGTATGGAGCAAGGTTTCCCGCTTTTTCGGACCTGGCAAACCTTTGGCCGAAGTTCTAAGGACTATTTAAGGGGGAGTTCAGCGTGAGCGATCTAGCGTCGAAAAAATGCGAG
>DATABX010000266.1:0-5284 GCA_036259335.1 Actinomycetota bacterium | reverse complement strand
GGTCGGCCAGGATCGCGCCGTGGATGCGCGGATGCATGGTCTTCACCCGGCCGTCGAGCATCTCCGGGGAGCCGGTCACCTCGCTGACCGGGGTGGTTGCCACACCTGCCTTGGCCAGCATCCGGGCGGTACCGCCCGAAGCGATGAGGGTGACCTGCTGCTCCAACAGGCCCCGGGCCAGCTCCTCTATTCCGGTCTTGTCGCTGACCGAGAGCAGGGCTCGTTTGATTTTCATGCTCGAAGGATATCCTGAGCCGGAGTCGGCGGCCCTAACCGGCCACGCTCGCCACGAGCCCGGCAACCTCGCTCGGATGGCGCCCGACCCGCACCCCAACCGCCTCCAGAGCCTGGGCTTTGGCGGCCGCGGTTCCCTTCGAGCCGGAGACGATGGCGCCGGCGTGCCCCATCCGCTTGCCGGCCGGCGCGGTGAACCCGGCGATGTACGCCACCACCGGCTTGCTCATGTGCCCGGCGATGTAGGCCGCCGCCTTCTCCTCGTCCTCGCCGCCGATCTCGCCGATCAGCACCACCGAGGCGGTCTCCGGGTCCTGCTCGAACCGGGCCAGGCAGTCGATGAAGTCGGTGCCCACGATCGGGTCCCCGCCGATGCCGACGGTGGTGCTCTGCCCGATCCCCATCGAGGTCAGCTCGTCCATGATCTGGTAGGTGAGGGTGCCGGAGCGGGAGACCAGGCCGACGTGGCCGGGGCTGGCCACCGAGCCGGGGATGATGCCGACGTTGGCTTTGCCCGGCGAGATCACGCCCGGGCAGTTGGGCCCGATCAGCCGGGTGGGCGTATTCCCGCACGCCAGGTGCGCGTGGATCCGGGCCATGTCGTGGACCGGTATGCCCTCGGTGACGCAGATCACCAGTGGTACCAGGGATTCGGCCGACTCCAGGATCGCGTCGGCGGCGAACGGCGCGGGAACGAAGATCACGGCGACGTTGGCGCCGGTCTGGGCCACCGCGTCCTCCACTGCGTCGAACACCGGTACCCCGTCGACCGCGGTGCCGCCCTTGCCCGGGGTCACCCCGGCGACGACCCGGGTGCCGTACCCGGTCATGCGCGCGGCGTGGAACCGTCCCTGCTCCCCGGTCAGCCCCTGTACCAGGACCCGCGAGCCTTCGTCGACGAAGATCGGCAAAAGCTAGGCGAAGACGATCGTCTTGAGGTTCCCCAGGTCGGTGGCCTCCTCGTCGAAGGTCTCACCGCCGTCGTTGGAGTAGAACAGCTGTCCGGTCGAGGTGCCGAACACTATCTCCGACGGCACCTTGGAGTTGATCACCAGGGCCTTGCGGTGCACGCCGCCCGCCAGGCCCCGGACCACCGTGCGGAAGCGCCGCCCGGCGTCGGTTGAGAGGTAGATGTCGCAGCGGGCGCCCTCCGGCCCGCTCCAGGTGGGAGGCGGACCCTGGGCGGCGGAGATGATCACCCGGTCGGCCTCCGAGGGGTGTGCCGCCAGGCCCATGGTGTACTGCCGCTTGTTGCTCGTTCCCATCTGGCGCCAGCCGAACCCCTCGTCGTCGGAGCAGAAGCACCCTTCTCCGGTGGACACGTAGACCCGCTCCGGCTTGGCCGGGCACACCTGCACCGAGTGGATGTCGTCGACCGGGATGCCTACGTCGAACCACGATTTGCCGGCATCCCGGCTGCGGTAGATGCCGCCGACCTCGACCCCGGCGAACACGGTCCCCGGGTCTTTGGGGTGGGTGGAGATCGTCGAAACCAAAGGGGTGCCCCACGGCGCCGTCCAGTTCTCGTTGTGGGGGGCGTTGGCGAAGCCGTCCAGCTCGTCCCACGTCTCCCCCTGATCGGTGCTGACCCACATCGCCGCGGGGATCAGGCCGGCGAAAAGCGTCCCATCCGCGCCGACCGCCAGCCCCTGAACCCCCTTGCCGAGGTCCTTCGCGGTCACCCGGGCCTCACCATTGCCGTCGTAGACCACGATCGATCCCGACTCGGTACCTGCTACCAACCGGCCCGGGTTCGCCCGGACCGCACTCAGAAGCGGGTCGCTGTGAAGCTGGGTGAGCTCTTCGTCCTCGTAGAGCACCAGCCCCTTGGACCCACCAAGGAAGATCCTCATCGTGTAGCCTCCACCGCTTTTTCGGCTGCCTCGACCATGGTCTGCGCAGTGACCAGCATCGGGTGCCGGGCCGCGTCCAGAATGCGGCGGCCTTCTGCCGCATTCGTGCCGGCCAACCTGACAACTATAGGGACTTTGACCTCCACTGCGCCAAGAGCGTCGACCACCCCCTCTGCGACCAGATCGCAGCGGGTGATGCCCCCGAAAATGTTGACCACCACCGACTTCGCTCTGCCGTCCGCCAGGATGAGCTGCAGGGCGTTCGACAAGACCGTGGCGTCGGCTCCTCCGCCGACGTCCAGGAAGTTCGCGGCTTTGCCGCCAACTTGGTCAACCAGATCCAGTGTGGACATTACCAGTCCGGCGCCGTTCCCGACGATTCCGACGTTCCCGTCGAGCTTCACGAAGGTGTTCAACCCCTGCTCGGCGGCCCGGCGCTCCGGGGACCCGGCGGGCGCTTCCGGGGCGAACGCCGTCAGGTCGGGGTGGCGGAACAGAGCCGAGTCGTCGAACGAGACTTTGGCGTCCAGAGGCACCACTCCGCCGCCGGCGGTGATCGCCAGGGGGTTGACCTCGACCAGGGTGGCGTCGGTTTCCGAGTACAGGCGCCACAGGCGGCGTACGGCGTCGGCGCCCTGTTTGCGGGAGGCTGCCGGGATGCCCAGGCTGCGCACCACCTTGTTGACCTGGTAACCCTGCAACCCGAGCAGCGGGTCGACTCGGACTCGGGTGATCTCGCCCGGCGTCTGCTCCGCCACCTGCTCGATGTCCATCCCGCCCTTGGCCGAGGCGATGACCAGATGGCTCTTGCTCGCTCGGTCCAGCAGGATCGACAAGTACGCCTGGGAGGCGATGTCGACGCCCGCCTCGACCAGGACCTCCTCCACCGGGTAACCCTTGATGGTGAGGGCCAGGATATCCTCCGCTGCCGCCCGGGCCTGCTCCGGACTGGAGACCACCCGGACCCCTCCGGCCTTGCCCCGCCCGCCGATCCGCACCTGGGCTTTGACCGCCACCACCGGTCCGAGCTCGCGGGCGGCCTCCTCCGCCTGCTCCGGGGTGACCGCAACCCGCCCCTCGGGGGTCGGAAGACCCCAGCGGCGAAACAGCTCCTTGCCCTGGTATTCGAGAAGGTCCAAGAGAGCCAAAGATTATCAGGCGGGGCAGGCGCCCCCCAAAATGGTCTACGGTAAGCGCTTCGTTTCGACAGCCGGAGGGACAACTGGAATACCGCCTTGCGTTCAACGGGCCCATGAAAGCCACAGCGGGCAACGCCCTGCGGGCCCGGGTGGCGAACATCCTGGAGATGGACGACTTCGAGTCGTTGACCGTCCTGTTCTCCAGCGAGGGCGGCGACACCCGGGAGGGACTCTCCCTCTACAACTTCTTCCGCTCGCTACCGGTCCCGGTGCGCATGCACGGGTCCGGACACGTCGACAGCATGGGCGTGCCGGTGTTCCTGGCCGGGGCCACCCGGACCTGCTCGCCGATCTCGCGGTTCTACTTCCACCCGTTCTCCTGGACGTTCGACTCCTCGCAGCGGCTCGACGGCATCGACGACGTCAGCTCCCGCTTCCTGAACGACGTCGAGTCGGCCCGCCGGATCGTTGGCGAGCGGGCGAAGCTGCCTGCCGACCTGATGGAGACGCTCTACGGCCGGGGGTCCAGGCCCGCGGTGGCCGACCCCGAGAAGGCCCTGGAGTGGGGGCTCGTCAGCTCGATCGAGGAGCTCAACCCCAACGGCGACTCCCAGCCGAACGTCGCGCTGTGGACGGTGGTCTGGTAACTCGGTTACCCGGCAACCTGTCGATGACGGTGGTCGAACTGGTCAACGCGCGATCCGTGATCTAGTGGCGAAGATCGCCGCCAGCGAGACCAGCATGCAGCCGGCGACGTAGAGAAACGCCGTGCGTGGGGAGGTGGCAGTCCACAGGACCCCCACCAGGGCGCTGGCCGCGAAGTTTCCGAGGCTTTGGATCGTCGCCAGCACGCCGAAAGCGGAGGAGCGGATCCCCGGGGGCGCCAGTGCCGCGACCGCCGCGTGCTCGGAGGTCTCCACGCAGCCGATACCCACGCCGGCGGCCACAAACCACGGCGCCAGCGCCAGGACGCCGCTGCCCCCGGCGGCGAAGCCCAGATAGGCGACGGCAAACAGGCCGACCCCCAAGGCGAGCACCCGGGTGGTGCCCCAGGCGTCACCGGCTTTGCCGGCCGGGACGCTGGCGACCGCCGCCGCGGTGTTGTACAGCACGTACAGGCCGATCGCGATCTGGGTGGCGTTCTGCCTGCCCTGCTCCGGCCTAAGGAGCTCGCTGGCCCGGAGGATCAGAAGGGTGGCGGCGACGTTGCCGAACTCGAAGGCGGTGATCCCGATCATCATCCGGCCCAGCCGGCCCCGGAGCACCGGGCGGATCTTCAGCCGGATGGGTTCCCGCTCGCCGCGGCCGGCCCGGGGGACCGCCCGGACCGCGTACAGGATGCAGACCGCCGCCAGAAGACCCGGGAGGATCGCCAGTGCGATCGCGTTGCGGACGCCGACCAGGCCGACCAGCCCGATCGCCAGAAGCGGACCCGCAATGGCCCCCATGTTGTCCATCGCCCTCTCGAACCCGTACGCCCGGCCGTAGGCGGTCTTCGGCACCAGGTCGGCCAGGATTGCGTTGCGAGCCGGCCCCCTCATCCCCCGGGCGGCCCAGGCCCCGGTCCTCAGGGCGCCGACCTGCCAGGCGGCGGTCGCCAGCGACGTCAGGCTGACCAGCACCGCGGTGGTGGAGTAGCCGCCGACCGCAATCGCCCGCCGGCGGGTGGGGTCGTCGGCCAGCGCGCCCCCGGCCAGCTTGGCGGCGCCGGCCGCTCCGTCCGACAGTCCCTCGATCAGACCGAGCGCCGAGGCCGGGGCGCCGAGGGTCGAGGTGAGCAGGTCGGGCAGCAGGGCGGTGGAGATCTCGTGGCCGGCGTCGGAGAAGAAGCTGGCCAAGCCGATGCCCGCCACCCCCGGGCTCATCCAGGACGAGGGCGCCACCTCGGGCGGCTCAAGCTGTCCTTTCACGGGCCGATACTACCGAGAGCCGAACCGCCAACTTTGCGCCCGGGGCGCACGTACTATCTATTGATGAACGATTCCTCCTCGAACGGCGCCGGAGTGGTGCGCTCGGTGAACGTGGGACAGGCCCGCGAGCTTCTGCTGCGAGGCAAGC
>DATABX010000265.1:0-2285 GCA_036259335.1 Actinomycetota bacterium | reverse complement strand
GGGTCGTGAAACACGTGGTGACCCGGATCGAGCGCCCGCGGCTCCCCGTGCCGCGCCGCAACGAAACCCGCGCTTTTGGCCTCCCGCCACTCGACCAGCCGCGGGCACCGAAAACAGCCCGTGACTTCGGCCTGAATCTGCTCTACCGACTCCTCAGCGCCGGAAGCCAAAAGCGCGGGTTTCGTTGCGGCGCGGCACCGGGAGCCGCGGGCGCTCGATCCGGGTCACCACGTGTTTCACGACCCGGCCGGCGCCGCACCCGGCCGCCTCCAGGAGCTGGACGGCAAGCGCCTCGGTGCCCTCGTCGGAGCCGGGGACCGACAGGTAGAACAGCCCGCCCGGATTGAGTGCCGACCCCAGCCGCTCCGCCGCCCGCAGGCTGGCGTGGCGGGCCGGGACGTGGAAGGTCAACGCCCCGACCGCCACCTGGAGGTTCGGAGGTGGGTCGTAGAAGGCGAGGTTGGATCGCACCGTGCGCAGGCTCACACCCCGCTCGGCCGCCGACCGGCCGGCCTCGGCCAGCGCCTCGTCGGAGAGGTCCACCAGCTCGACGTCGAACCCCAGGGAGGCCAGGTATAGCGCGTGCCGGCCCTGCCCGCCGCCCAGATCGACCGCCGGACCGGAGGGCATGCCGGCGAGGGCGTCGACGAACTGGCGATCCGGCTGCTCTCCGTAGGCCCACCGAGTGGTCCGGTGCAACTGGTCGTACGTCACGTTGGGCGGGTTCATCGCCCGTACAGACTAAGCCGAGTGCGGCTCCTACTTGGTCATTTCCAGGTGGTAAGCGCCTAGGTGCGTGTCGAGTTCCTTCCTCTCCATATGCGGCGCAGGGCGACGATTGTTATCAACATCCAGGGCGAGCCGAACAGGCACGCGACGAACACTGCCCGTCTCCACTCCACGTAATGGAGCGCTGGGAACTCCCGATACTGCTCGATGGCAAGAACCACCCACTGAAGAAACAGCACCATCGAACAAAGCCACACAATGCCCAGCAAAAGGTATTTGGCCCACTTGGGCAGCGGCGGCTCCACCCAGCTACGCCTTGGTTCCATCCTGACTCCCAAGTGGCAAGCTATCTTGGTGTTGGATCCGAACGCGCAGCGTACCCCACTCGCTCTGCATGTCGACCGGTTGCTCAACTTCTCCTCGAAACATTGACGATTCCTGAACAGAGGCCGGGCTTGCCGTATCGAGCTTTACCACTCACCCCGGGCACGATCGGTCCGGCATCTTCGCTGCCGAGTCGATGACCGAGCTGTTCCGATCCTTCCTGAACGACGTTCCTACGGTTTGGATGCTCGTACTGGTCGTCGGCGGGCTGACCGGACTGGCGGTGCTGGTGGCGCTGGCGCTGGACCGCCTTGCTCCTCAAATGCACGGCAAGGAGGCGCCGGGTGGTTCGCTTGGCCTCCGGGAGACCTACGGGGCGTTCTACTTCTTCCTGCTCGCTCTGGTGATCGCGAACATCCAGTCGAGCTCCACCGAGGCGTCCGAGAGGGTCATCGACGAAGCCAGCGCCCTCGCCCGGATCGTCAACGGCTCCCCGGTGCTTCCGGCCAGCTCCCAGGCGGAACTCGACGCCGCGATATCCGGCTACGTTCACGCGGTGGTGGAGCAGGAGTTCCCCTCCATGCGGGAAGGGAAGCAGAACGAGGCGACGGCCGGCGCGCTGCGGCACCTCTACGGCGTCGTGCACCAGTTCCGGCCGGAGAACGTCGGGCAGGAGACTTTCTACAGCGACGCCCTCACCCAGCTTGGAGAGGTCACATCCAACCGCCGTCACCGGCTGGGCATTGCCGAAGGCTCTGCGGTCCCCGAGCTGCTCCGGGTCTTCATTCTCGGAGGCCTGGTGCTCTTCCTGGTCCTGTTCTACCCGGCGTCGGTGCCTGATCTCAGGCGCCGGACCGTCATCTTCGCCACCTTCGCCTTCATAGGGTCGTTTGCCCTGCTGCTGACCATCCAGCTCGACTTCCCGTTTTCGGGAGCGGTCTCGGTCTCGCCCCAGCCGTTCCGGGAGTTTGCCCTCGCCCGGTACTTCCCGGGAAGTTAGCCGACAACCACCCTCGCCTTCATCCCGTAGGCGTAGTGCCCGGGCAGGTGGCAGCCGAGGATGAGGGTTTCCTGTTGGTCGAACCGAACGGTGGTCTCCACCGTCTCCCCCGCCGGCACCGACACCTCGGTGGGGATCGCGCCGTGGTGCGCTTCGGTGCCCGACTCGTGGCGGTCCTGGACCGCCTGGTCGCCGAGGATGAACTCGTGGTCGATCGGGTCGTCGTTGGTGA
>DATABX010000264.1:0-4426 GCA_036259335.1 Actinomycetota bacterium | reverse complement strand
CCGGGCACCACCTTGCCGGCGACGCGCACCGAGCGCGCCTCGTCGAAGTTCCCCGAGGTCAACTCGGAGGGAGTTCGGTAGTAGGCGGTGGTGCCGGAAAGCGACCAGGCAATCAACCCAACGATTGAGATGACGATCACTCCCGCGGCCAGGCTGAAGCGTTTTGTCGCGGACATGCGGTCATTATCCCATCGGTTGGAATCGTCGGAGTACGGTCTGCGCGGCCGGGACGCCTACCCACGGGCGCGAAGATAGACTTGGATTAAAGCAAGTGCTCAAAAGATGCTGGAGGTAAATTGAACGGCGAGTACGACGCGATCGTCGTCGGGGCGGGGCCGGGAGGCTCCGCGGCCGCCTACTGGCTGGCCTCCGCCGGGTTGAAGGTGGCGCTGCTGGAGCGCAAGGAGCTCGGCCGGGACAAGGTCTGCGGCGACGGCCTCACCCCCCGGGCGACGAAGGCGCTGCTCGAGATGGGGGTCCGCCCGGCGGCCGAGTCCTACCACAAGATCCGGGGCCTGCGAGTCCTGGGCGCCGACCGGGAGATGGAGCTGGACTGGCCGACCCTCAGCAACTTCCCCGGCAACGGGCTGGTGGCGGCCCGGGCGGTGCTCGACGCCGACATCACCCGCCGGGCGATCGAGGCGGGGGTCGAGTTGCACGAGCGCACGGAGGCGGTGGCGCCGGTCCGCGAAGGCTCCAGGGTCACCGGCGTCAACTGGGTTCGCAAGGTCCCCGCCGAGGGCGGCGGCGTGGTGAAGGCGGGTGAGGGAAGCTTTCTGGCCCCGTTCACGATCGTTGCCGACGGCGCTTCCTCCTCGTTCGGCCGGGCGCTCGGCGTCCGCATGGACCCCAGCTACCCGCTGGGCCTCGGCATCCGGGCCTACTACCGGACCGACCGTTCCAGCGACGACTTCATCGAGTCGTGGCTCGAGCTGCGCAAAGGCGACCAGCTGCTGCCCGGCTACGGGTGGCTGTTCCCCCTGGGCGACGGCACGATGAACGTGGGCGTCGGGCTCCTCCAGACCTCCAAGAAGGAGCTCAACGTGAACCTCAGCCGGCTGCAGCACGACTTCGTCGACGTGCTGCCCAGGTCCTACGGCATCACCCACGAGACCGCGACCGGTCCCTACAAGTCGGCCCGGCTTCCGCTGGGCCTCAGCGTCCGCAAACCCTACGGCGACGGCTTTTTGTGCATCGGCGACGCCGCCGGGATGATCAACCCGTTCAACGGCGAGGGAATCGACTACGCCCTCGAGACCGGGAAGCTCGCGGCGGGCATGGTCAGCGCCGCGCTGGCCCGGGGCAGCTCCGCCGAGCTGCACGACTACCAGACCGCCCTCCGGGACATCTACGGCGGCTACTACCGGCTGGGAAGGTTGTTCCTTCGGATGATCAGCAAGCCCGAGCTGTTCCGGGCGATGTGCCAGGTGGGGATGCGCTCCCAGACCGTCATGGCGTTCGCCCTGCAGGTCCTGGCCAACCTGGGCGAGGAGCACGGCGGCAGGATGGCCGACCGCGCCTTCCGGGGGATGGTCCGGGTCGCCGAACGCGGGCTAGAGGACTATCGGGACCCCGAGATCCCGGCCCCTTCGGGCGTCAGCGTACGCCAAAGCGACCCGGCCGGAGTCAGCTGAAAGCTGCGCTGGTAATCAAGCTGAAAATTGCCGCTTAACCAATCGGAGGTTCGCGCCGATGTAGCCCCGAGATATCTCGGGAATCTCCTACGGAGGCATGTGCAGAATGGACGGCAAAGCGGCCAGAAGCATCGAGACGATCCTTGAGGAGTACAACCGCAAACAGCGAGCCGCGAGGTTGGAGATGGAACTCAAAAAGGCGCAGCGGGAAGAGTTTTTGAGCAACTTCGCCGGCAGGATCCAGCAGGTGGTGCGCCCGGTAATGACCGAGGCCGCCGAGTTGTTGAAGCGCAGCGGGCACGACTACGAGATCATCGAGAACGCCGACGGCCTCCAGCCCGACGGCAAGACCCTGAACGCAGCCATCGTGCTGTCCATCTACCCGAACGGTGAGCGGCCGACCGACCCTCGCAACCCGGACCAGAGTGGCTGGCCGCACATCGCGTTTTTCGTGAACCCGAACCGGAACACGATCTTCGTCCACGAGAGCGCCATGATGCCCAACGTCGGGGGGCCGGCCGGAACCGCCGGCGAGTACGCGCTGGCCGACATCACCCCGGAGATCGTCTCCAAGCACATCGTCAGCGTGCTGGCCCGGGCGATGGGCATCGGTCGGGTGAAGCGGACCGCCAAG
Source organism: Actinomycetota bacterium (assembly GCA_036259335.1). Taxonomy (GTDB): domain Bacteria; phylum Actinomycetota; class CADDZG01; order JAHWKV01; family JAHWKV01; genus JAJCYE01. Next base: position 2,158 of record DATABX010000264.1, on the reverse strand, counting down.
AGCCTCAAGCCGGTCCGGCGCCGTCAGGGCACCGACGACCCGGTTCCCGCAGCTCCCTTCAACTACCTGGCCCGCTAGCCGCGGAAACCGATTCCCCAGCCGGGCCCTTCGGGCCTGGAAAGCAGCGGGGCCGGTACGCCTTGGCCGCTCGCCCCTATCCTCTTATTGTACGTCCGCCGGTTGTGCCTGCCATACGCCGCGACCGGCGCTATCTTGAGGTTTGCCCTGCCTGGTTGCAGGTAAGGCTGTTGGGTATCGGGCCTCGGGCGGAGGGGCGAGCGTGTGATAGCTTTCAGGAGATTCTGTCGGCTATCTGAGAAGGGATTTGGCGCCTAAGTGCCGGACGGCTATTTCGGTTCATATCTGACCCTGGCTATCTACGCCCTGGCCATGATCGGCCTCGTCGGAGGCACGCTGGGCCTCAACCGCCTGGTCTCGCCCAAGGTCCCCACCAGGGAGAAGCTGACCACCTACGAGAGCGGCGTCGATCCGATCGGCAGTGGTCAGAGCCAGACGACCATCCGTTATTACATGTTCGCCCTGCTGTTCGTCGTCTTCGACGTCGAGGCGGTGTTCCTGTTTCCGTGGGCGGTGGTCTTCGAGGAGCTCGGCCTGTTCGCGTTCGTCGAGATGATGATCTTCATCCTGATCCTCGCCCTCGGCCTGCTCTACGCCTGGCGGAAGAAGGTGCTGGACTGGGTTTGAGCAGCTGCACGCCGGCCGGGTCCGCCTCAACCAAATCTCACAACCAGGAGCGCTGATGGCCAACAACACCGAAGTCGAGAAGGTCAAGCTCCCCAAGTCGGTCAGCTTCCTGCTGAACTGGGGCCGCAAGTACTCGCTCTGGATGTTCCAGTTCGGGCTTGCCTGCTGCTCGATCGAGTTCATCGCGTCCGCCATGCCCAAGCACGACATCATGCGGCTCGGAGTGATCCCGTTCCCGGCTTCCCCCCGGCAGGCGGACCTCATGGTGGTGGCCGGCACGGTGACCGACAAGATGGCTCCGGCCATCAACCGGGTCTACGAGCAGATGGCCGAGCCGAAGTACGTGATCTCGATGGGCTCCTGCGCCAACTGCGGCGGACCGTACTGGGATTCCTACTGCGTCACCAAGGGCATCGACCAGATCATTCCGGTCGACGTCTACGTCCCCGGCTGCCCGCCCCGGCCAGAGGGTCTTCTGCACGGCATCGTCAGGCTGCAGAACATGATTCAGGGCGAAAACATCAAAGAGAAATGGCAGGGTAGTGAGCAGACGGGAAGGATTCCCCAGATTATCGGAACCGGTCGAGCCGGAGGAATTTAGCCGGCGGGTCTCCGCCAAGCTCGGGGACCTGGCAAGTGGTTTCGAAGTTCAGTACGGGCACGTGTGGGCGGCCGTCGAGCCGTCGCGCCTGGTGGAGGTCGTCGGAAAGCTGAAGAACGACCAGGACCTCGCCTGCGGATACCTGACCTTCATCGCCGGCGTCGACTGGCAGGAGCAGGGCATGGAGCTGGTCGTGATGCTCTACTCCGTGCCCTACGCCAACACGGTGGGCCTGCGGGTATCCCTGCCGGCCGAGAACCCCACCGTCCCAACCCTGACCGGGGTGTTCAGGAGCGCCGACTGGCACGAGCGCGAGGCGCACGAGATGTTCGGCATCAACTTCGATGGCCACCCCAACATGCGCGGGCTCTACCTGCCGCCCGACTTCGTCGGCCACCCGCTGCTGAAGAGCTTCAAGCTGGCCAGCCGGACCTTCAAGCCGTGGCCCGGAGCCAAGGATCCCGCAGAAGCAGCCGGTGGAGGACGGGCATGAGTCTTTCTCCTCCTCCCGACAAGTGGCTGACCGAGGCGCGCCTGAGCGGCGACGGGACCCTGAGAACCGAGGAGATGGTCCTCAACATCGGGCCGCAGCACCCGGCGACCCACGGAGTGCTCCGGGTGGTCGTGACCCTGGACGGCGAGCGGGTCGTGGAGGCCGAGCCGGTCATCGGCTACATGCACCGCGGCCACGAGAAGCTGTTCGAGCAGCGCGACTTCCGCCAGATCACGAACCTGTGCTCGCGGATGGACTGGCTGAGCGGGGTCAACAACGAGATCCCGGCGTCGCTGGCGGTCGAGCGGATGATGGAGTTGGAGGTGCCCCGCCGGGCGACCTACCTGAGGGTGATCATG
>DATABX010000263.1:0-14369 GCA_036259335.1 Actinomycetota bacterium | reverse complement strand
GATCTCCAACGTCGGCATGGTGCACTCCTCCAACCTGTGCACCGAGATCTTCCTGCCCACCGACCGGGACAACGTGGCGGTCTGCAACCTGGCCTCCATCGTGCTGCCCCGGCACCTGGACTCCAACAACCAGATCGACTGGGACAGCCTGGCGGCGGCCGCCCGGCTTGCGACCCGGCACCTGGACGACGTGATCGACGTCAACTTCTACGCCATCCCGGAGGCCAGGCGGGCCAACCTGAACAGCCGTCCGGTCGGCCTGGGCTTCATGGGGTGGAGCGACCTGCTCGAGCGCATGGACCTGCCGTTCGACAGCCCCCAGGCGCTGGACCTGCTCGACCGGATCGTGGAGTTCATCTCGTACCACGGCATCAACGCCTCAGCCGACCTGGCCCGGGAGCGGGGAAGCTTCCCGGCCTTCGACGGCTCCGACTGGTCGAAGGGCATGGTGCCGATCGACACCCTGGCCCTGCTGGACAAGCAGCGCCCGGAGCCGGTCGACGTGAACCGGGAGACCCGGCTGGACTGGGAGTCGTTGCGGGAAAAGGTGGCCGGCGGCATGCGCAACGGCACGGTGATGGCGGTGGCGCCGACGGCGACGATCTCGCTGATCGCCGGCACCTCCCAGTCGATCGAGCCGCCGTTCTCAACGGTCTACGCCCGCAACAACATCGCCGGCAAGTTCCTGGAGGTCAACGAGAACCTGGTCGCCAAGCTGAAGGACCTGGACCTGTGGGACGACGTCTGCGAGGAGATCCTGCTGCGCCAGGGCGAGCTGCGGGCGATCGGCGAGATTCCGGCCTCCATCAAGGAGCTGTTCAAGACCGCCTACGAGATCTCGCCGCTGACCCTCGTGCGCCAGGGCTCGGTGGTGCAGAAGTGGGTCGACCAGGGCGCCAGCCGCAACATCTACCTGACCACCAAGAACGCCGAGGCGCTGAGCAGGGTGTACCTGGAGGCCTGGCGGACCGGCCTGAAGTCCACCTACTACGCCTTCAGCCAGCCGGGCTCCCGCTCCGAGGCTACCTTCGCCTACGACGAGAGCCGGCCCAACGCCCACGTCGAGCGGGCGAGGTCCACGCCGGCTCCGGTCGGGGCCCCGGCTGTCACCGCCGGCGCACCATCGGGCGGCGGCACGGCGACCGGCCTGCTGACGCTGGCGGACATCACGCTCGAGGCCCAGGCCTGCTCGATCGACAACCCGGACTGCGAGAGCTGCCAGTAGGAGCCACCGCACACCCAAAAGGGCCGCCCTTCCGGGCGGCCCTTTTGCATCGGGCCGGTAACGGGCAATAGCGGCCAGAGTTTCTCCGGCTCTGCCTGACGCCGGGAAGAAAGCCTTGACAAGCCTGTAACTACAGGTGTGTAATTAGTGTCCAATCCCCAAGATGCGGTGTGGACTTTGGTTCGTTCACTACATCTTGGGGAGCCAATTTGCCAGACAGTTTCCTGGGAGGCTCTCCATGCTGAAGGTGACGGTGGTCGAGCAGCAGACCGGCGCCGAGGCCCACTTCGAGGCGTGCAGCGACGAGCCCCTTCTGGACCAGATGGAGCGAGAGTGCCCCTTCGAGATTCCCAACCTGTGCTGGATGGGGGCGTGCGGGACCTGTGCTCTCAAGGTCACCAAAGGTATCGAGCACCTGGAAACCGACGCCTTCGGCATCGGCGCCACCATCCAGGTGGACCCGGGTTGGGTGCTGCCGTGCGCGGCGAGCGCCTGCCAGCAGGCCATCGACGCCGACCAGCCCTACCACGTGCTAGTCGAGGTCTGACCCCAGTCGAGGACCTGCTTCGGTCGGGCGCGCCACAAAATCGTAGGATGCTGCAGACGTCCGACCTTCGAGGTGCAAGATCGAGATCCCCAAGGCCCGCGTAACCCTTTCGCCTCGCTGGGTTCGGGTTCGCGCCGGAAACGAGGAGATAGCCAACAGCCGGCAGGCAAAGCTGCTCAGCTGGTACGGGCCCGGCATGCTCCCGACCTACTGCATCCCGCCCTCCGACGTCCGCTCGGAGTTGTTCGGACCGTCCCAGGACCGGGGACCGATCGAGTTCCTGGTCAACCACGACGTCCGCGCCGGAGATCTGGTCGTGCCCGGCGGAGCCCAGCTGTTCCGGGACCCTCCCGAACCCCTGCGGGAGCTGGACGGCCACTGGACCTTTTCATGGGACGCTGGCCTCACTTGGTTCGAAGAGGCCCTGGAGGTCCACGTCCACGCCCGGGACCCGCGCACCAGGGTGGACGTCCTGCCGAGCGAGCGCCATGTCCGGATCGAGCTGGACGGCGAGCTTGTTGCCGACTCCCGCCGGCCGCATGCGCTGTTCGAGACGACCCTGCCCACGCGGTGGTACCTGCCGCCCGACGATGTCCGCAGCGAGATGCTGGTGCCGTCCGACACGATCACGAGGTGCCCCTACAAGGGAACCGCCTCCTACTGGTCGGTTCGGACCTCCAAGGGGGTGCACCGGGACATCGCCTGGTCCTACCCGGACCCGGTGGTCGAGTGCCCTCGGATCGCCGGGCTGATCTGCTTCTACAACGAGAAGGTCGACCTGATTCTCGACGGCGTCCGCGAGGCCCGTCCTCAGACCCCCTGGTCGAGCTAGCGTCAGGACTTCCCGAAACACAACTTTTACTCCTCCGTAACGGCCTTCTCATGGCGGCGTAACAGACCGCCCATAGGTTTGGCGCATGGCTCCCAACATTCCCGCGGCCAAGCGCGCCGGCCTGCCGGTCGACCTCGACCGGCTCACCGCCGAGGGCGATGACTGGCTTTCCCCGGAAGAGCGCTACGCGCTGAAGATGCACGGGGTGTGCGCCCAGGCCCAGCCCGGAGTGTTCATGATCCGCATCCGGACCGGCGGTGTGATCGACACCGACGCCGCCCTGGACCTCGCCGACATCGCCGACGAGTACGCCAAGGGCTGGATCCACCTCACCACCCGCCAGCAGGTCCAGCTGCACCACGTCAAGGCCCGCGACGTCACGACGGTCCTCTCCCGGCTTTCGGCAGCGGGGCTGACCACGAAGTCCTCCTGCGGCCATACCATGCGGGGCGTGATGTGGTGCCCGGAGGCCGGGGTGGGCCTGGAGGAGCCGTTCGACTGCAGCTACGACGCCAAAGACGCCCAGGACTCGATTCTCGCCCGCACTCCCCTCCTCGACACCCAGATGCCCCAGCGGATCAACATCGGGTTCGGCGGCTGCACCTCGTGCCGGGAGTCGGCCCGCATCAACGACATCGGCTTCGTCTCGAAGATCGACGGAGGGGAGCTCGGCTACGAGCTGTGGCTCGGCGGCAGCCTGGGGAAGTCCAGCCCAACGCTGGCCGTCAAGGCGGTCGACTTCCTGCCCCGGCGCGACGTCCTGCCGGCGGTCAACGCCCTTTTCGACCTGTTTGTTGCCCACGGCGACTTCGACCAGCCGGCCAAGGCGCGCCTCAAGTTCCTTATCCGCCGCCTGGGCACCGAGCAGTTCCTCGGCCTGTTCAGCGAGGAGCTCGAGCGGGCTCGCCGCAAGGACTGGCCGGATCCCAAGCACCTGTCGCTCCCTTTGTCCGCCTCGATTTCCTCGATCCTGGCCCAGGCGCCGGAAGGCGGTTGGGGAAGCGGGGTCCGGCCCCAGCGGGTGCCGGGGTGGGCGATGGTCACCGTCAACGCGCCGCTGGGCGATGTGGACACCGAGGACTGGCGCATCCTGACCACGCTGGCCTCGGACCTGGCCGACGAGAACCTCTACCTGACCCCGAACCAGAACGTGATGCTGCGGCACGTCCCGCTGGACGCCGTGCCGCTGATCCGGGAGGTGCTCCAGTCGGTCGGTCTGGGCCTGGAGGGCGCCGACCAGTCCCAGGACGTGCGGGTCTGCACCGGCGGCCCGGTGTGCCTGCTGGCGATCACACCGTCGCAACGGGTGGGGGCCGAGCTGCTCGCCCACCCGGCGCTCCTTCGCAACTCCGGCCTCCGGGTCCACGTCTCCGGCTGCCCCAACGCCTGCTCGCAGCACCAGATCGCCGACATCGGGTTCTCCGGCGGCAAGGTCACGATCGGCGGCGCCTCGATCCTCGGCTACCAGGTCTGGCTGGGCGGCGACCTACGGATGGGGGCAATCGCCCAGGTGGTCGGCCGGGTCGCCCAGGCCGACGTCTACGCGATCACCAGCGCCATCGTCGGAGTGTGGGAGGCCCTGCGGGAGCGAGGCGAGACCCTGACCGACACCGTTCTGCGGTTCGGGCTCGACGCGTTCCAGGCACAGATCTCGGCGATCTTCAAGGGACGCTGGGAGTCGGGGCCCGAGCCGGCGGAGAGCCTCGCCGGGCCTCACGCCCACCGCAGTTACCTGCCGCTGGCGGTGGGGGCGTGAGCGAGATCGCCGGGCTGGTCGAAAATGCGGCAGGGGCCGGATACGTGCCGGTCGCCTCGGTGGGCGACGTGCCGCCGGGCTGGATCCTCAAAGTGGTTGCCGGTGGCCGGGAGGTCGCCCTCGCCAACCGGGACGGCCGGTTCTACGCCCTCGACAACTCCTGCACCCACGCCGGCGGCCCGCTGGCCCACAACCGGCTGAGCCCGGACTGCACCGTGGAGTGCTCGTGGCACAACTCGCTGTTCGACGTCCGGACCGGCGAGGTGGTCTCCGGTCCGGCCCGAAAGCCGGCCAAGACCTACCAGGTACAGGTCTCGGGCGGCAAGGTCTACGTCCTGGTCGGGACCGGGCGGCCGCCGCCCGTGCCGGCCGGGCCGGCGCCCGAGGCCTCCTCCGACGGCTGAACAAAGCCGCCGTCGAAGCTAATTTCACATTCGCAACACCCGGTTCATGACACATCAGGCGCGAGTCAGACAGGGCATGGATCGGCGAGAACCATGGTTACCCCCCGCCGATTTGGTCCGAGCTCCCGAAGGGCGTAGACTGTGTCGGCATTACATCTGGAAAAATCTGGTTCGACGCCGATCGCTCCCCGCTCCACACCCCTGAAAGGAACGCAACGTGGATCCCCAACTCACTCAGGTAAGTGACCAGCTCCAACTCATCATGTTGCATTCCCAGGCCAGCATGGACCCGGATCAGGCACAAGCCTTTGCGGCCGCGGCGAGCCAGATTCAGGGCCAGTACGACGACGCGGTGGCGGTACTGGGGGACAAAAACGCCAGCGCCGCCGATCAGAAGCTGGCTAAGGACGTCACCGACTCCATCAACAAGAACTTGCCCAACCTCACCAAGGGCGTCTTGTCCGCGGCCTCGGCTTTCAAGAGCGGCGATTACATCAATGGGAGCGCCGCGATCATGGACATCTGCGCCGCCGGGGTGCAGATGCTCGCCAGCTTGTCCGCGGGTGCCGGGCCCTACGGTGCAGTCTTCGGCGCGATCTTCAGCATAGTCGGCCAGCTCCTCACCTACTTCGGGCCGAAACAGCCCTCTTTGAAGGATCAGATCATCGAGGCAATCAGAGGGATGGACGCCGACAGCAGGCTCCAGACGGCCCAGGCAGATGGCGACGCCGTCGAGGAATTTACCGCAACGGTTTATCGGGTTCGATCCTCCTTGCCCAAGAATTTGCAGTTGCCTTTGGAGACGACCGAAGACCTGCGGCAATTCGAGGTGGCGATCGGAGCCGACGTTCTATCGATCAAGACCGCTTCCGCGAAGGTCTCTGTGCTGTACGACAAGTGGGGATCAGCGGAGTGGCTGAAGGACAAGAAGACCCAGGACCTCGAAAAATGGCCGGAAATATTGGGCGTTTTCTGCAGGACGTACTCGGACTCGCTTCTTGCCAACATGGCTGTAGCTGCCTTGCCGATGGTCAACAAGAAGCTGATTACCCAACGGTTGGACGACGTCTCTCAGAGCAACCCTAGATACAAGGACCACCCCGAGGAGTTCGCCGGGATACATCATCAGCTGATGAAGCTTCTGACCACCGTCAGGGCGCTTCCCGACGTGTGGAACGACGGTAACGCAAAGATGCTGCAAACCCTGAGAGAACTCAAGCCGGTCGCCCAGTATCGCGGGCTGTACGTCCACCTCAACGGCGACCAGTACCTCTACGGTGCCACCGGACGAAGCAAGCTGCTGTCCGAGACGTGGAAGTACCTGCCGTTGGGATACGGAGCAAGGGGCCACCGGTTCTCGATCACCGTTGCGCAGGGAGATGCGGGCTCGCTCGCCCCGCAACACGACATCTTCTTCTGTGAGAGCTGGAAAGCACCCGGCGGTGACATCGTGCACGGCAAGATCAAGCCGTCCTCTGTGGAGATCTTCGACAGAGGCTCCGTCACTGGAGACAAGTTCTCCGACGTCTGGGCGCTCCCCGCTCCACGCGACCATGACGGCGCGACCTTCGTTTACGCCGCACACGAAAACGGCGCCGGCGGCTACGTGAAGCTTTTCGAGCTGGACGCGAAAAACCAGCCCAAGGATGGAAACTGGAGTCCTAATACCAAATCCGGGGTGGTTAACGTTCGGGTTGTGACGCATCCTCCGTCGACGCTGCCCGATGATCCCGACAGGGACGGAATGCCTCCGGGCTCCCAGCTGCTGGGGGGAGTCAATCACTACAACTCCATCACCTACGGAGCGCTTCGCTCCTCGTCGGAGATCTACGTCGATCAATCGAACACCCGCTGCTACGTGCCGTCGCCATGGGGAACCTACAGCGGAATCGATGTCGACCCCTACTACGTATGGGTGTTCAGGCCGCAGGGTTTTGCGTGTGCCACCCATGCGTCGGTGATCAGCTGCATCCAGGGCAAAAGAACGGCCCCCCGCTGGATGGAACACTCACCCACCGGACTCCTGGGGGATCAATCCACTCACGACGGAAACTTCTGGTTGGTGAAAGGCCAGGAGAAAAAGCCGGCGCCCGATCTCGTCGGAGTCCGGTCGCTGTCCCCCTGTCAGGATGGAACCCTCTTCGCCAGCATAGAGACACGTGTTGTCGATAAGCGGGACAACGGGGACCATTGGGTGTTTACGGCAACGGACAGTCCGGGCCTGTACACCACCGGCTACAGCATCGACCTCAAGGCGGGCGGGATCAATCTCGGAAGTTGGGAGAAATGTGGGAACGTGGGCCGCGCCGACCAGGTCCAAAAGATGGCCATCTCCTCGTGGTCATTGTTCGAGAGCTTGAACAAGGACCTGCAGTTGAAGCTTCAGGCGCAAACTTAGGCGATCAGCTCGAAAGTCACCTGGGCCACACCCGGATAGCCATCGCCGGCCGGGGAAGCTCGCCCGCTGCCGGATTGGTTTAGTCGGTGGCGGGCTGGGGGGCACCCATCGGGGCGGGAGCCCGGCGGTAGGCCGGGGCGGTGCTCGCCATGGTGATGCTCAACGCCAGAAGGAACGACACGGCCTGGAAGGCGAGGATCCACCCGAGGACCGCCGAGCGGCCTTCGGCCCAGGCGTCCAGGGCCGCGGTCAGCGCCCATAGCTCGGCCAGGACCACACCGGACATCAGCACAATCCGCCGGTTCAGGGCGGCGGCTTCCGAGCGGTGCACGGTCTCGGGGTCGCCGCCCTCAAAGGGTGTGGCTGCGACGGTTTCGAACATGCTTACACCATCCCGAACCGAGGTTGCGCCGAGGTTGCACCGAGGTTGCATTTCGGTAACGTCGCTGTTCCACAAGCCTTAACTTCGATTTCATCGCTGCCCATTCCCCCCAGCGTGCTTGACGGCCGGCAATGTGGGTATCTCGGAGTCGTGAGGCACGACCTGCGATCTTCCGCGCCGCCTTCCCCGTCGGTGGAGGGCGGCCCCCTACCGCTCAGGCTGGTCAAGCTGGTGGAGCGCTCTGCGGCGCTGGATCCGCCCGCCGACATGGTGCGCCTGGTGGTCCTGGGAGTTATCCCTCCCGGCCCGGTGCGCGACCTGCTGCGGGGCAACTGGCTCGGCCACTCGCTCCACCCGCTGCTCAGCGACTTCGTCGAGGGACCGTGGATGGCGGCGTCGTTTATCGACCTGTTCGGCCCCCGCGCCTGGGCGCCGGCCGCACGCCGGCTGCTCGGATTCGGCCTGCTCGTCGCCGTGCCAGCCTACGCCTCCGGCCTGCTGGAGTGGGCGGAGGAGGAGCGCCCCGATCAGCGCCGGGTCGGACTTGTACACCTTTGCGCCATCTCCACCGCCCTCGGGCTCTACACCGCCTCCTACGTGAGCCGGGTTCGGGGTGGACCGGGCCGGCTGCTGGGGGTGACGGCGGGGCTCATCGCATTCGCCGACGGCTACGTCGCCGGACATATGTCCCACGTCCGGTTGGTGGCCACCGGCGAGCTGGGTGCCGCCGAGTGAACACCCCGCCGGCAAAGGTCCTGGCCACCGGCCTGGCGGCCGTCCGCATCGGGGTCGGCTGCTTCGGGCTGGTCGCTCCGGGCGCCTTCGTCCAGATCTGGACCGGCCTCGACCGGCACTCCAGGCAGGTCAGGACCATCGGCTTCGCCGTCGCGGCCCGAGACCTCGCCCTGGGTATCGGCGGCCTGCAGGCGGTTCGAAGCGGCGGCAACTCGGCGTTGTGGTTGCGCTGCGGTGCCCTGGCCGACGCGGCGGACTTCGTCGCCACGATCAAAGGTTTCGGCGCCCTGCCCAGGTGGCGGCGGGAGCCCCTGGTCCTGGCCGCCGCGGCGTCGGCGGCGACCGCCTGGTGGTTGGCCCGGGAAGCCGACGCCTAGGTTGAGCAGCCCGGACGCGATCGTGATCGGCGCCGGGCCCAACGGTCTGGTTGCCGCCAACTACCTGGCCGACGAGGGTTGGGACGTCCTGGTGCTGGAGGCACAGCCGGAGCCCGGCGGCGCCGTCAAGAGCGGTCCACTGACCGGCCGGCCGGGCTTCGTCCACGACTACTTCAGTGCCTTCTACCCCTTCGCGGTGGCGTCGCCGGCGGTGAACCGGCTGGAACTCGAGGCGCACGGGCTGCGCTGGCGCAGGTCTCCGGCTGCGGTGGCGCAGCCGACCGGCGACGGGAGGTGTGCCCTCCTGTCGAACGAGCTCGAGGAGACCGTGGCCTCGCTGGAGTCGTTCGCTGCGGGCGACGGGGAGGCGTGGCGGGGCATCTACCGGACCTGGACCGAGATCAGCGGCGACATGCTCGAGATCCTGCTCGGGCCGTTCCCGCCGGTGGCGGCGGGCGCCCGCCTGGCCGCCCACCTCGGGCCGTCCCGGCTCCTGCCGCAGCTCCGATTCTGGACGCTGCCGATCCGGCGGATGGCCGAGGAGTCGTTCCGCTCGCCCCACTCGGGGCTGCTGCTGGCCGGCAACGCCCTGCACGCCGACCTGGCGCCCGAGGTGCCGGGCAGCGGCTTCCTCGGCCTGCTGCTGTGCTCGCTCGGCCAGCAGCACGGGTTCCCGGTGCCGGAGGGGGGCGCCGGAAACCTGCCCGGCGCCCTGGTGCGCCGCCTGGAGTCGCGGGGCGGGACGCTCGTCTGCAACACCCGGGTGAACCGGGTCGACGTCCGCAACGGCAAGGCGGCCGGGGTGACGACCGCCGACGGTACCCGCGTCGCCGCCCGCCGGGCCGTCCTGGCCGACGTCGCAGCCCCGGCTCTGTATCTCGACCTCGTGGGCGAGCAGCACCTGCCGCCCTCGGGGGTCGCCGCCATCGAGAACTTCCAGTTCGACAACGGCACGGTCAAGGTCGACTGGGCACTGGACGGACCGATCCCTTGGACCGCCCAGGAGGCGGCGGCGGCAGGCACCGTGCACATCACCGACAGCATGGACCACCTGACGGAGTCGTCGGCCCAGCTCGCGATGGGGCAGATCCCGGGCCAGCCGTACCTGGTGCTGGGCCAGATGAACGTTGCCGACCCGACGCGGTCTCCGGAAGGCACGTCCACGGTGTGGGCCTACACCCACGTGCCGCAGCAGGTGAGGGGGGACGCCGGCGGCGGCCTGACCGGCAAGTGGGACGAGTCCGAGACCGAGCAGTACCTGGAACGCATCGAGGCCGAGGTCGAAAAGCACGCCCCGGGATTCCGGGACCGGATACTCGGGACCTACGTTCGGACCCCTCCGTTGTTCGAGCAGGCCGACGAGAACCTGGTGGGAGGAGCGCTCGGAGGAGGCACCGCCCAGCTGCACCAGCAGCTGGTGTTCCGGCCGATTCCCGGCATGGCCGGGCACCGGACACCGGTGCGCAATCTCTACCTGGCCTCGGCGTCGGCGCACCCGGGAGGAGGGGTCCACGGAGCGCCCGGAGCCAACGCCGCGCGGGCGGCCTTGGTGGCCGACAGGGTCAAGCGGTGGTCCGCCGCCGGGGCGGCCGGGTTGGGCGGGGCGGCCGTCAGCCGGGCGTGGATGCGGACTCGGGACCGCTGACCGTCTCGACCACCAGCTTGTGCAGGCACTTCAAAGACTTGCGGTTCCGAAGCTTCAAAGCCGGATTCAGCAGCTTGGTGAACGGCCTCAACTTCGTCCCCGGCGCCGGCGCCTCCACCATGGTGAGGCGGGTGGTCTCCAGTGAGGAGCCGTGGTCCAGGTAGAGCCGGATCCGGACGATACCGAGCGGCCGCAGGTAGGCCTGAAGGACCAAGCTCTGGGGGCGGTTCATCGTGACCAGCTGGGTCTTGTCCTTTACCGTAACCTCGCCGCCCGCGCCGCTGGCGTGGTAGAAGGCCGAGCCCGGGCGCGGCCAGTCGTCATCGACCCCGCGAATCCGTTTGGCTCCGACCACCCACTTCGGGAAGTTGTACGGGTCGAGCAGCACGTCGAAGACGTGGTCCCGGTTGGCGGGCAGCTCAATGCGGTTGCGCGACATGCTCAGCCTCCTGTTTGACTGCGCTTCCCCAAACCGAAACCCCGCGGGGCTTCATGCCGGGGCGCGGCGCCGGCGCCGGCTCGAACAGGTTCCCCGGGCCGGCGGGGACCTTGTCCCGGCCGAACAGCATCAATGGGAAGACGCGGCCCACCACCTGTTCGTAGATCTTCGGGCTGATCAGGTGGGCGAGCAGCTGAACCCTCGCCGCCCGGCCGACCCTGCGCTCCCGCCGGGGTCGCCGGATGGTCTTCAGGACCGTCTCGGCCACCGCCTCGGCGCGCTGCAGCGGGTATAGCGGGCGGACGTTGCGCCCGGTGTAGTTGGCGCAGTCCCGGTAGAGGCTGGTGTTGACGCCGCCGGGCAGAACGTTGCACACCCGGATCGGTGACCCGGTCAGCTCACAGCGCAGCACCTCGCACATTCCCTGGATGGCGAACTTGCTGGCGACGTAGGGGCTCATGTTCGGGCCGGACAGTTTCCCGAGGACCGACGACACATTCACCAGCAAACCGCGGCCCTGCCGGCGGAACTGGTCGAGCGCTGCTCGGGCGCCGTTGGCGTAGCCGTGCAGGTTCACGTCGATCACCCGGCGAAAGGCCTCCTCCGGGACCTGGTTGAACGCCCCGAACGCCATCACCGCGGCGTTGTTCACCCAGACGTCGAGGTGGCCGAAGCTTTCGACTGCGACGCCGGCCAGCCGGCGGGCGGTGCCCGAGTCGGCGACGTCACCCTCGACCGCCACCAGGCGGCCCGGTAGCGCTTCCGCGTCCCTCGCGAGCTCGTTCAGCAGCTCGCTCGGCCGGGAACAGGCAACCACCGACGCTCCGGCTTCGAGGAGCTTGAGAGTTGTGATTCGCCCGATGCCGCTGGACGCGCCGGTAACGACCACGACGGTTTCGGTTGTGATCTCCACCTTCTGGCTCCTCAGTCGGGCAATGACAAGGGCAGATGTACCCGGTGGACCGAAAGCCAACCGCCCCGGGGCGGTGCCGGCACCCGGTTCCTAATGCTCGGCCCCCACCGCCCACACCCCATCGCTGCGCTCCTCCAGCCGCACCTTGGGCAGCGGGCGGGGCGGCGGACCCGCCACCACCTCACCGGTCCGCTCGTCGAAGATGCCCTTGTGGCACGGGCACTCCAGAACTCCCTCCTCGCGGCGCCACAGCACCGCACACGACAGGTGGGTGCACACCGAGGAGAACGCCACCAGCTCGCCGTCGTTCAGCCGCAGGCCGATCACCGGGTCGTCGTCGCCCGGGTAGGAGAAGGTGACCATCTCGACGGCCCCGATCCTCCCGGCCACCCGCCTGGCCGGGCCCCCAGCGCCGCCGTGCCGGCGGAAGATGCCCGACGCCAGCCCGGCGGTCCCCACGAGCAGGCCTCCCGAGGCCAGCACCAGCATCTTCAGGTAGTCCCGGCGGTTCATCAGCGTGCCGCGGCGGAGCCGGCCGGCCCGGTCGTCCTGCAGCGTCAAACCGGCTCCTCGACGTCGAGGAACTCCGACCACACCGAGTACCCTCCGGGGATCGGTTCGTCCCGCCCGGCCGGCGCCACCACGGCGTTGCCGGTGACGATCGACTGGCCGCCGAACTCGAAGACGTCCACCGCCTTCGCCGCCGGCCGCTTCTCGAGGAGCTCGTCGTAGGTGCCGTAGAACAGGGCGTCGGTGGGGCAGACCGAAGCGCACATCGGCATCAGGCCCTGGGAGGTCCGGTCGTAGCACAGGTCGCACTTGTACTGGAGCATCTCGGGGAGGTCGAGCTTCGGCACCCCGAACGGGCAGGCGTGGACGCAGTTCCCGCAGCCGATGCACAACTCGGCCGACGCGCTGCCCACCACCCCGTCCGGCCCGACCGGTATGGCGTCAACCGGGCAGACCTGGGCGCAGGGCGCCACCGGGTCCGAGCAGTGCATGCACACCGTCGGCATGGCGGCGGTCGAGTTGCCCGCGTCGACGTAGTCCAGGTGGATCATCGACCGGCCTTTGTGCGAGTCGCACTCCCGGCACGCGGCGACGCAGGCCTGGCAGCCGATGCACCGGCCGGGGTCGATGAACAGGTTCTTGCCCCTCATCCCCGCCCGGTCCCCCGGCCCTGCGGCGCCGACGGCTGGCGCCGGTCGAATGCCCCGACCTCGTCGTACTCGCGGCCTCCGGGCGGCACCGGCGGCGGCGGAGGCACGTCGATCTCGTCTCCCCGCTCGATCCGGCAGGCGCAGACCTTGAACTCGGGAATCCTGGAGGTCGGGTCCAGGGCGTCGACGGTCATCAGGTTCGCCGCCACCCGGCCGGCCCAGTGGTAGGGAACGAAGACCGTGTCCTGCCGGATGGTCGTCACCACCAGCGCCGGGTAGGTGGCCGACCCCCGCCGGGTGACGACCTTCACCGGGTCGCCGTTGGCAAACCCCAGGCTCGGGTGGACCTCCACCCAGGGCCGGGGCGTCTGCTGCACCAGGGCGTCGATGCGCCGGGTCTGGTTGCCCGACAGGTAGTGGGCAACCGTGCGGCCGGTAGTCAACCGGAGCGGGTAGGTGCGGTCCACCTCCTCGGCCGGCGGCCGCCAATCGACGGCGTGGAACCGGGCCCGGCCGTCGGGGTGGTGGAAGCGCTCCTCGAACAGGCGCGGGGTGCCCGGGTGGTCCTCTGAGGGGCAGGGCCAGAAGATGCCCCCGGTCTGCTCGATCCGCTCGTAGGTCATCCCCGAGTAGTCGGCCTGGCCCCCGGCGGAAGCCACCCGGAGCTCGTCGAACAGCTCCCGGGGGGTGGAGAAGGCGAACTTGTCGGCGTGGCGGCCCAGGCGGCGGGCGATCTCGCAGACGATCTCCCAGTCGGGCTTGGCCTCGCCCGGCGGCTCCGCCGCCTTGTTGTACTTGACCACCCGGCCCTCGGCGTTGGTCGTGACCCCCTCGTCCTCCGCCCACGAGGTGCCGGGCAGGACGACGTCCGCCCGGGCGCAGGTCTCGGAGAGAAAGAAGTCGATCTGGCAGTGGAACTCCAGGGCGTCGTAGCCGCGGTTGATGCGGGCCGAGTCGGGCATCGAGACCATCGGGTTGTTGCAGATTCCGAGCCAGCCCTTGATCTCGCCCGCCTCCGCCTGGTGGACCATCTCCACCGCCGAGGTGCCGGCCCGGGGCAGCTCGTCGTCGGTTATCCCCCACACCTCGCAGATGTGCGCCCGGGCCTCGGGGTCCTCGATCATCCTCTGCCCCGGGAGCTGGTCGGACTTCTGGCCGTGCTCCCGGCCCCCCTGGCCGTTGCCCTGCCCGGTGATCGTCCCGTACCCCTTGCCCGCCGCCCCGAACTGGCCGGTCGCCAGGCAGAGGTTGATCACCGACAGGCAGTTGTCGACCCCCTGGATGTGGTGCTCGATCCCCCGGGCGTGGAAGGCCATCGCCTTGGCCGCCCGTCCCCACACCAGCCCGACCCGCTCGATCAGCGCCGGGTCGAGCCCGCAGATCTCGCCGACCCGCTCCGGGGGATAATCGGGCAGCCCGGCCTTGACCGCCTCCCAGCCGGTGGTCCGGGCGTTGATGAATTCGGTGTCGATGAGCCCCTCCCGCTCCACGACGTGCAGGACCCCGTTGCAGAAGGCGGCGTCGGTCCCCGGCCGGAGCGGGACGTGGATATCGGC
>DATABX010000262.1:0-8006 GCA_036259335.1 Actinomycetota bacterium | reverse complement strand
CGCTGAGCGCCCTGTAACTTTCAGGGCGCTCTTCGCGTCCCAGCGCTAGGCAACCAATTGGACGTCCCCGACAGCATCATCAAAGCTTGCCAAGAGGGCGACCAAGCCGCGTTCGAGGAGCTGATTCGTTTGACCCACGCCTCCGTGTACTCGCTTTCACTGAGGATCGTGGGCAACCCCGAGGATGCAGCCGAGGTCACGCAGGACGTCTTCATCAAGCTCCTGCGGGTCATCAAGCAGTTTCGGGGCGAGGCCAAGTTCTCCACCTGGCTCTACCGGGTCACCTCCAACGTCGCAATCACGCTGCTGCGCCGCAGGTCCCGCCGAAACGTCGAAGTTCGCATGGAGCCGGAGGACTGGAGCCTTCTGCCCGCGGCCGAATCCTCCGACCCGGCGGTAACCGCGGAGCAGCACTCGCTGAGGGCGAGGCTGGATGCGGCGATCGCGTCGTTGCCTGAGGACTACCGGACCGTGGTCGTCATGAAGGACGTCTACGGCCTGGGTTTCGACGAAATTGCCGAGCAGCTTCGGATACAGGAGGGCACTGCCCGGGTAAGGCTGTTCCGGGCTCGGCAGAAGCTGAAGAATATGCTGCGCGACGAGCGGGTGGCGGACTGAGGAGACATGGACACGACGATGAAGTGTGCAGAGGCCCGGGAGAACTTCCCGGCGTTTGACATCGAGAAGTTCCCGGCGGAGGTGCTGGGTCACCTGGAGCATTGTGAGCACTGCCGGACCGAGCTTGCCGAGTACCGGGAGCTGCAGGCCAACCTGGGCGCCCTCGCGAGCATCGACATCCAGCCGCCGGCGTGGCTGCTGGGCACCGTAACCGAACGGGTCATGGAGACGGCACGCCGCAGGGCGGCCCTTCTGGAAACTCGCAGGCAACTCGAGCGCTACACCACCAAGCCCATCGGCGAGCACCGGGTCGCTGCCGGATCGGCGCTGGGACTGGCAGTGCTGGCCGGCGCTGTGCTGTTCGGGCGGACGCGCAAGGGTCATCGCCCGGCGGGCGCGAAGGCGGCCGCCTGAGCAAATAACCACCGTGTAACCAACCTGCACGATCCGCGTCATATCAGGCACGGAATCGGGAAACGCTCCGGCCGCCGGCCGGGGGAGGAGCCCGAAAAAGCAGGAGGTTTCACATGGAAGTTCTCGCCGCAGTGGTCCTCGGTATCGCCGCCGGCATCTTCATCAAGGGAGTTTTTCTCAAGGACTCCAGCATCGTGTGGGATGTCGTGATGGGCGCAGCCGGCGGTCTGGTCGCCTGGTACCTTTCAGGCGCACTCTCCGAGAGCATCTACAGCTACGTTGCAACTCTCGGCACCGCAGTCGTCATCGCAGGTGTGCTGACCGGGCTCGTAGGCAGGTTCAACAAGACCGCTGTCTAACCGCAGCGAGAAGCACGTCAGAAGGGGCGCTTCGGCGCCCCTTCTGCTTTTGCCGGGAGGCCGGCGGAGGCCCACTTTCCCCGGTCTTGCCCCACCTGGCTATCGATCACCTATACTTATTCGGTTGCACACGGGCGTCTGTGTGCCATTTGTTTAGGCCCGTGGCTCAATTGGCAGAGCACCGGTCTCCAAAACCGGGGGTTGGGGGTTCAAGTCCCTCCGGGCCTGCCGGGTCCAGTTATCCCTATAAAGTCGGAGTTTCAACCATGGCAACAGAAGGCGACAAGCAGGGCAAGGAGGCTACGAAGCCCTCGGGCGCAAGGCCCGCGGCTTCGCGCGCCAAGACTGCCCCCCGCTCCGGGGCCAAGCCGGCCGGACGCTCCAGCGGTGGGGCAAGCCGCCCGGCGGGCCGCGCGGCTTCAAAGCCGGGTGAGAAGGCGGCAACCTCCAAGGCGGCTGCGAAGTCGTCCGCCAAGCCGGCCGCCAAGGGCACGGGCGCCAAGCCCGCTGCCCGCACCTCCCGTGCGGCGACCGCAACGGCAAAGACCGACAAGAGCGCCAAGGCGGTGGCCAAGCCGGCCAAGGGCGAGGAGCCGGCGGCGGCGGAGGGAGCAGGCGTCAACCGCGAGATGAAGCGGATGATGAAAAAGCGCGAGGGTGCAGCAGATCGCCTTCGGCGGCCCCCCACGGTGGCGAGTCGCAAGCGCACCAAGCCGCTGACCTTCCTGAAGGAGGTCCGAGGTGAGCTCGGACGGGTGGCATGGCCCACCAGGCAGGAGGTGATCACCTACAGCCTCGTGGTCCTGGTGACGGTGATCTTCTTCATGGTGGTAATTGCGGGTATTGACTACGTGGCTCTAAAGGGAGTCCTGTTTTTGATCGACCGAGGAGGCAGGTAATTTTGGCTGAAGATCAAGGTCTTGCTGTGACCGATGAGCCGGCAAGCGATGAGGACGGCCGTGTGTCTGTCTTGGAGGGCGAAACACCCGAGGCGGAGCTCGACACCCCGGCTGCCGAGGAAGAAGAAGACTCGTTCGACAGCGACCTCGAGGTCCCGTTCAGCGAGCGCCCCGGCGACTGGTTCGTGGTTCATACCTACGCCGGCTACGAGAACAAGGTCAAAGGGTCCATCCTGACCCGGATCCACTCCATGAACATGGAGGACAAGATCTTCGAGGTCGTCATCCCCATGGAAGACGTCATGGAGTTCAAGGGCGGCAAGAAGCAGGTCGTCCAGAAGAAGGTCTTTCCCGGTTACCTGCTGGTTCGCATGTACCTGGAGGACGACTCCTGGTACGTGGTGCGCAACACTCCGGGGGTCACCGGCTTCGTCGGCTCCGGCGCCAAGCCGATCCCGCTAGCACCCAAGGAGGTCGAGAAGATCCTGAGGGTCAAGCCGGTCGAGAAGCTCAAGCCCCGCCTGGAGTTCGAGGAGGGCGAGAGCGTCCGGGTCGTCACCGAGCCGTTCTCCAACTTCACCGGCACGATCTCCGAGATCAACGTGGACCAGTCCAAGCTCAAGGTGCTCGTCAACGTGTTCGGCCGGGAGACGCCGGTGGAGCTGTCCTTCGAGCAGGTCGCCAAGCTCTAGAAAACTAAGGAACGGAAAAACCAATGGCAAAGAAGAAGAAGGTACTGGCAGTCGCGAAGATGCAGATCCCGGCCGGTCAGGCCACCCCGGCGCCCCCGGTCGGAACCGCCCTCGGCCCGCACGGGGTCGCGATCATGGACTTCGTCCGCCAGTACAACGAGAAGACCGCGTCCCAGCAGGGGACGGTGGTTCCCGTGGTCGTCACGATCTACGACGACCGGACGTTCGACTTCGTCCTGAAGTCTCCGCCCGCAGCCAACCTGCTGCGCCAGGCCGCCAAGGTGGACAAGGGCTCCGCCGAGCCCAACCGGACGAAGGTTGGAACGGTCACCGCCGACCAGATTCGCAAGATTGCCGAGACCAAGATGGCCGACCTCAACGCCACCGACATCGAGGCAGCAGCAAAGATCATCGAGGGCACTGCCCGCTCGATGGGAATCAACGTAGCCTAGCCACAACTTCGGACTCGGCTATAGGGCAGGAGAAGCTCGGGCAACGGGCCCGGGTTCTTCGACTCGCAGGAGGCAAATTTCATGAGCAACAAGGGCAAGCGGTACGACGCCGCAGCGGCCAGGTACGACCGTTCCAAGTTCTACGAGCCCGCCGAGGCGCTCCAGCTGGTGAAGGACATGGCCACCTCCAAGTTCGACGAGACCGTCGAGCTGAACCTGCTTTTGGGTCTCGACGTTCGCAAGGCGGACCAGCAGGTCCGGGGCACCGTGAGCCTGCCGAAGGGCACCGGCAAGCAGCTTCGCGTGGTGGTCTTCGCCCAGGCGGAGCGAGCCCGTGAGGCGGAGGAGGCGGGTGCCGACGTGGTCGGCGACAAGGACCTCGCCGAGCGCATCGAGAAGGGCTGGACCGATTTCGACATCGCCATCGCCACGCCGGACATGATGCCGGTGGTGGGGCGGCTGGGCAAGATCCTGGGCCCCCGGGGCCTGATGCCCAACCCCAAGTCGGGCACCGTGACCACCGACGTCGCCAGGACGGTCCGGGAGTTCAAGGCCGGCAAGATCGAGTACAAGACCGACCGCCAGGCCAACGTCCACACCATCATCGGCAAGGCGTCGTTCCCGGTTGAGGATCTGGCCGCCAACTACCTGACGGTGGTCGACGAGATCCTTCGGGCCAAGCCGTCGGCGGCCAAAGGCAAGTACATCAAGTCGGTGGCGGTGTCCTCGACGATGAGTCCCGGGGTTCGGATCGACCCCAACGAGGCCAAAAAGCTCGAGTTGGCCGCCGTATCAGACAAGGCCTGAGCTCCCTCGACAAGAACCGGCGGCGGCGGTAATTGCCGTCCGCTCGCGTTTCGGTAAAGATAACGCAGGCTCCCCAAACCCCTCGGCACTCGAATAGTCCGGATCACCAAACTTGCCTGAGTTGAAAGCATCTTTCGATATACCGCCCGTCTCATCGGGCATCGGTGACGCACGCCGTTTTGCCCGGCATCAGATGGAGGAGTGGGGCCTCGACCACCTGGTCGAAACCGCCACCTTGATGATCAGCGAACTGGTCACCAACGCTATCCTCCACGGCGGTCAGGGTGCGCTTCTCAGCCTCTCGGTGAGCCCGAGCAAGCTGCGGGCCGAGGTGCGGGACGCCAGCAGAGCGGAGCCTGTGGTCCGGACCTACTCCGAGACCGCCACCACCGGAAGAGGGATGGTGATCGTCGACGCGCTTGCCGGCGCCTGGGGCAGCTTCCCCATCGACGGCGGGAAGGTCGTCTGGTTCGAGCTGGACACGGGCGACCGCCGGAAGCAGACCGCCGGCCGGAGAGCCAGAAAGCCCGCCGACCCGCCTCGCCAGGCGTCGGATCTCCGGCAGCCGTTCGTCGGCTCCTCGGACGCCGGTTCGGGCGAGCGGCCTTCGGCGCGGGTGCGGGTTACGGCGGGCCGCCGGCCTACGCGGTAGCCGAGCTCTCGGGGAAGCGAGCCACCAGGGCGGCGATGTCGTCCGGGTGGTCCGGCTGAACCCCCAGTGCCACCCGCTCGACCAGGCCGGCCAGCTCCTTCGCCGACCGGGGAAACGACGACTCCAGCGCCTGGTTGAGCACGGACTGCCAGGCCCCTCCTTCGCCGACGCAGCCATCGGTGACCAGCAGGAAGGAGTCACCCGGCTCCAAAAGGACGTCTCGCTCCTCGAGGTGCAGGCGGTAGAAAACTCCCAGCGGGAAGCCCGTCTCGCCGCAGCTCTCGAGGGAGCCGGATCGGCGAAGGATCAGAGGTTTGGGGTGACCGGCCACCGCAACGGTCACCCGGATGCCGCTCGGTGAAGGCCCGAAGGCACCGCACGCCAGGCTGCAGAACTTGCCGTCCGGAAGCTGGTCGACCAGCGCCTCGTTGACCGCCTGGAGCAGCTCGGCCGGGCTGGCGTAGTGCCTGGACAGGGTGCGCAGGGTGTACCTCGCCATGGCGGTCAGCGCGGCGGCCTCCGGCCCTTTGCCGCAGACGTCTGCGATCACCAGGAGCGAGCGGCCGTCTCCCAGCGATACCACGTCGTAGAAGTCGCCGCCCACTCCGGAGGCGGCGGCCCGTACGAAGGCGTGCAGGTCGAGCCCGGGAACCTCCGGCAGCTCAGCCGGGACCAGCGAGCGGGAGAGGACCGCCGCCGCCCGGGACCTCTCCTCGTAGAGCAAGGCGTTCTCCATCGCCACTCCGGCCCGGCGGCACAACTGCTCGAGCAGCTCCAGGTCGTCGGGCGACAGAGGGGGGCGAGGCTCCTCACGAGCCACCAGAATGGCGCCCAGAGGGCCGGTGCGGCCCGGAATCGGCGCGGCCATCACCGAAGCCCCTTGTTGTTCGGCGCCTGCGCTCAGGCCCGCCTGCCCGGCGAGCGCCTGGCTCGCAAGATACGGCGGGTCTTGCGGCTCCGGGTAGCTGCCGGAGGCGCCGGTGGTCCGGGCGGCGATGCGGCGCAGACGGCCGTCGACGTCCGGCTGCCAGATCGCGCACCGGTCCCCCAGTGCCGGGACGCACAGCTCGGTCAGCCGCTCGGCGATCTCGGCGGGGTCCAGCGATGCGCGAAGTAGCGCCCGGCTGGCGGATGCCATGAAGGCCAGCCGGCTCTCGCTGCGCTGCAGGGCCCGCAGGGCAAGCTGGCGGTCGGTGTAGTCGCGAAACAGGTTGACCGCAAAACGGACCCGGCCCTGTTCGTCGAAGACCGGCGCCGCTCGGACCAGCGACCAGCGCTCGTTCTCGGAACCTGCAGTTCGCCACCTCACCAGAGTCTCGGGAGTCTCAACGCCGGTCAGGGCCAGCCGGCCGGGGAGGCGCTCTACGGGGAACGGCTCGCCGCGCTCGTCGAACAGAGTGAACCGCCCCATCAGCTCGTCGATCGGGGCGGAGAGCAGCTCCTCCGGCGTGTCGTACCCCAGCTGGCGGGCGGCGGCGGCGTTGGCCCACACCAGCCGGCCGTCGGCTTGCTGCACCGTGATCGGGTCGCTGACCGCGTCGAGGGCGGCGGCGAGGTCTTCTCGGGAAAGTTGAACGGAGTTGCCGTCGAAGCCCTGGGGCGCCAGGCGCTTCGTCACTACGCTATCGACAGGACCCGCGAGAGGCCGCTTACCTCCAGCACCCGGCGGGTTTGATCGGGAACGCTGCGCAAGGTCAGGCTGCCGCCCGAGTCTCTGAGCCGCTTCAGGCCCGCCACCAGCACCGAGAGGCCGCTCGAGTCGATGAACTCCAGCTCCGTCATGTCGAGTACCACGTCGTGGATGCCGTCGGCATGCGATGCCAGCAACTGCTCGCGAAGGCGGCGGGCGGTGTGAAAATCGAGATCTCCCACCAGACCGATGATGGATTTCGACCCTTCGGTCGTCACACGCATGTCGAAGTTCGGCGCCATGGCTCCTCACACGATTAAGGGATCTGGGATCAAGTCTAGCGGCTCGCGTGGCAACCACAACCTGAAGGCGACCCGCGGCAGCAGATGGTACGCTGGGCTTGCCGTAGACGGCAGGTGGCTGGCTGTCCCGAGTGGGACCGCCCCCTAAGCTTCCCCAGGGAAGGCCTGTTCAGGCGAACAGAATTGTCACTCTTTCGAGCGATCTGTCGTCCGCGGCAGGTCGTTTTTCGCGTTGATTCCAATTAGTTAGGAGCGCTATGCCGAAACCGCAGAAGGTAACGGCGGTGAAGGAGCTCAGGGCCAAGCTCGAGTCCAGCGACGCTGCGCTGCTGGCCGAGTTCACCGGGTTGAAGGTCGGCGAGATGATGCAGGTTCGGCGCAGGCTGGCCGAGAACGGCACCGAGTTCGGCGTGGTGAAGAACACCCTGGGCCGCATCGCGGCAACCGAGGCCAACATGGAGGAGCTGATCCCCCTGCTGGTGGGCTCGACGGCCATCGCCTTTGTCCGGGGCGACGCCGTGCTGGCCGCCAAGGGTCTCGACGAAGTTGCCAAGAAGTACCCGGCCCTCGTGGTCAAGGGCGGAATCCTGGGCGGGAAGGTGCTCGATGCCGGCCAGGCCAAGGCGCTTGCGTCCGTGGCGCCCCGTGAGGAGCTGCTGGCTCAGCTGGCCGGCCTGCTGATTTCGCCGATCCAGAAGATGGGAAGCCTGCTTTACGCACCGCTCGGCAACCTGGGCAATGCCCTCTACGCGCTGCAGCAGCAGCGGGGAGAGGCCCCGGCCGCCCCGGCCGACGGCGCAGCCCAGGCCGGCAACACAACCAACGAATATTCGTCCGGCGAAGCCGAGACGCAAGCGTAGGAGGAAGAAATGGCAAAGGTATCTGCAGACGATCTGCTCGACGCAATTGGTGACATGACCGTCCTCGAGCTGTCGGAGTTCGTGAAGTCCTTCGAGGAGAAGTTCGGCGTGACCGCAGCTCCCCAGATGGTCGCGGCGGCACCGGGCGCCGGCGGCGGGGCAGCGGCCGCAGCTCCCGAAGTCGAGGAGCAGGACGAGTTCGACGTGGTCCTCACCGCCATCGGCGACAAGAAGATCCAGGTCATCAAGGAGGTCCGCGCCCTCACCCAGCTCGGGCTGAAGGAAGCCAAGGACCTGGTCGAGGCGTTCCCGAAGCCGATC
>DATABX010000261.1:0-5177 GCA_036259335.1 Actinomycetota bacterium | reverse complement strand
CTGGGCGGCGGCAACCGACTCGCCAGACTTCAGAGCCAGCTTGGGCGGCGTCATCGATTCGGAGACCGGAATTGCGTCCAGCATCGGCAACCCGAAGCGGAGGCGGTGGAAAGGCGAGTCTGCTCGGTTCTTGAGCTGGCTGGCGTAGATGGTGTGGTCCCCCACCACCAGGGTGGCTATCCCGACCGCGGCCATGGCGGGAGCGAGCAGCTCGAGGCTTCCGGTCATCTCGGCCACCATCAGCATCACCGCAATCGGAGCGTGGGCGATGCTCCCGAAACAGGAGATCATCCCCACGATCACCAGAGGCGCCGGGGAGATCGGGAGCCCGGGAGCGAAACCGTGCAGGAGCCGCCACACGGCCGCTCCCAGGAAGCCTCCGATCACCATCCCGGGACCGAAGATCCCCCCGGAGCCTCCCGATCCGATCGACAGAGCGGTCGAGAGGATCTTGGCAAGCGGCAGCAGCAGGACGATCCACAGGGGAATCCCCAGCAGCTGGTCCGTCATCGCCTCCTGCACCCAGCCGTACCCGGTACCCAGCACCTGGGGGAGCACCAACGCCACCACGCCCACCAGCAGGCCTCCGATCGCAGGCTTCAACGCCCCGCTCAGCCGAGACCGCCCGGCGAAGTGGTGAACCCGGTAGAAGACGTCGGAGTAGAGCATCCCGAGCAGGCCGGCCGCCAGGCCGATGAGTGCGTAGTAGACCAGCTCGATGGGGTGGTTGAAACGGTATCCCTGCAGGTACCCGAAGATCGGGACGAACCCCTCGACGGCGCCGAAGACCGCGAACCCGACTATCGAGGCCAGCAGGGACGGGATCAGCGCCTCGGACTCGACGTCTTCCCGATACAGGATTTCTGCGCCGAGGACCGCGCCTCCCAGGGGCGCCCGGAATATGGCACCGATTCCTGCGCCCATACCCACGGTCAGGGCTATCCGGGCGTCGGCCGGAGTGAGGTCGAGTCTTCGGGCCAGAAACGAGGCGAACGACGAGCTGATCTGCGCCGTGGGGCCCTCGCGACCACCGGACCCTCCCGACCCGATGGTGATTGCGGAGCTGATGATCTTGACCACCGACACCCTGGGCCGGATGCCCATGGGGTTGTGGTGTACTGCGTCGATGGCCGCGTCGGTGCCGTGGCCGGCGGCTTCGGGGGCAAGGCGGTGGACCAGGATTCCCGATATCAACCCGCCGGCCCCTACCACGATCGGGATTGCCCACGGCCGCGGCATGTGCGCGCTGCTGGCGACGTTGCCCTCGCCGATGGGCAGCGGGGTGTGGTACCCGCCGAGCGTTCCCAGCAGCAGGTGGTTCGCCGCGTCGAGGGCCTCGGTGAACAGGATGGCCCCCAGTCCGGCCACCACCCCGATCAGCGATCCGAGAATGAGCCACCTTCGCAGGTAGGTGGTGTTCTTGATCCCTGTCGCAAGTCCCTGCAGTCGTCCGGGGCCGCCGGTGCGGGTCAAAGCCGGGTCCCCAACTGCGTCGACTCCTCCGGGGTGATCGCCTGGCTGAGCGTGCCCTTCAGGTGTTCGAGCGATTCCAGCAGGCGCATGGCCTCGTGGTCGGAAAGGTCCCGCACGATCACCCGGAACCGTGCCGCGCGTTCCCGGCGCACCTGCTCCACCAGTTCGGCGCCCTTGCCGGTCAGGCTGAGTAGAGCCATCCTGCGGTCGCTGCCTTCGGCGCTTCGGCGGATGAGGCCCCGTGAGTTGAGGCTGCGGGCAACCTTGGTGATCGCCGGGCGGCTCACCCCGATGATCTCTGCCAGCTCACTGGGGGCCTTGGATCCGTCGCTCAACACCACCAACGTCCGGTATTGCGGGAAGGTCAGCCTGACCCCCAGGCCCTTCTCCACTCTCGCCAGCACCACCGCCGTGATGGCGACGGAAAGCCGCGCTACGTCCTGGAACGCCTCGACCAGCTCTTCCGGGTGATCGTCGGACAAGAACCCTCCCCGCAACCAAAGTAGTTAACGAAGTTAATCATGTTGGGGGTAAGGAGAACCGGCTTCGGTCCGTCCCGGGCCAAGGACGGAAGCCGGACTTGCGGTTGAGGAGATGCGAAAGCTGCTGGAGGCGCCGGATCGGCGACCCGAAGCGAACCTGGCTTACAGGTCCACGGCGTGGGGCAACTGCGGCGACGAGAAGACGTCCATTTGGCTCTGCGCCCCCTCGAACTGGGTGCGGTAGAGATCCTCGTAGAGTCCTCCGCCCCTCAGCAGCTCCAGGTGGGTGCCCCGCTCGACGATCTGGCCACCGTCGATCACCAGGATCTGGTCGGCGCTGGTGATCGTAGAGAGCCGGTGGGCGATGACCAGGCTCGAGCGCCCCTGGAGGACCTGCCCCAGCGCCCGCTGGATCAGCAGCTCGGACTCGGAGTCCAGGTGGGCGGTGGCCTCGTCCAGGATCACGACCGCCGGGTCCTTGAGCAGCAGCCGGGCGATGGCCAGCCGCTGCTTCTCCCCGCCCGACAGCCGGTAACCGCGCTCCCCCACCATGGTGTCCAGGCCGTCGGGAAGGCTCTCGATGAGCTCGTGGATCTGCGCCGCCTTGGTGGCTTCGATGATCTGCTCGTCGGTGGCCTCGGGCTTGGCGTAGGCCAGGTTGGAGCGAATGGTGTCGTGGAACAGGTGGACGTCCTGGGGCACTGTCCCGACTGCGTCGGCCATGCTCTGCAGCGTCAGGTCCCGGACGTCGGTGCCGTCCAGGCGCACCGCGCCCTCGGTCACGTCGTACAGCCGGGGAACCAGCGATGAGATCGTGCTCTTGCCCGCCCCCGACGGGCCGACCAGCGCCACCATCTGCCCGGGCTCGATCCGGAACGAGATTCCCCTGAGAACCCACTGGCTCTCGTCCTCGGCATCCGCTGAATCGACCCGCCCCTCCTCGAGCGACGGGATCGAGACGGTGGGGCCTGCCGGGTAGCGGAACCAGACGTCGTCGAACTCGACCTCGCCCTTGGGCTCGACCAGGTCAACTGCGCCGAGCCGCTGCTGGATCGAGCTCGGGAAGTCGAGTACCTCGAACACCCGGTTGAACGACACCAGGGCGGTCTTGATCTCGACGGGGATGTTGCTGAGGCCGGTGATCGGCCCGAACAGCCGGGACAGGTACAGCGAGAAGGCGACGATGGTGCCGATCTCCAGCGTTCCGCGGATCACCATGCGGCCGCCCATCCAGTAGACCAGGGCGGTGCCGATGGCGGCGGCGACCGTGAAGCTCATGTACAGGATCCGCCCGTACATCGCAGTCTTCACGCCGATGTCCCGCACGTCGGCGGCCTTGTCGGAGAACCGCTTGGACTCCGAGGCGTAGTTGCCGAACAGCTTGACCAGCAGCGCACCGCCGACGTGGAAGCGCTCGGTCATCTGGTTGTTCATGGTTGCGTCCCGCTCCATCCGCTGCTGGACCATGCCCTGCAGCTTCTTGCCGACCTGTTTCGTGGGGAGGATGAACAGGGGCAAGACCACCAGCGACACGAGGGTGAGCCGGGGCTCGAGCGCGAACATCGCGGCGGCGGTGAAGATCAGGTCGCCGGCGACCGAAAGGGTTCCGGAGGTGGTTTCGGTGACCGCCCTCTGCGCCCCGATGACGTCGGTGTTCAGCCGGCTCATCAAGGCTCCGGTCTGGGTCCGGGTGAAGAACGCTATGGGGAGCCGCTGGACGTGGCTGAACAGCGCCACGCGCAGGTCGTAGATCAGCCCCTCACCGATGCTGGAGGTGAGGTACCGCATCACCACCGACACCAGTCCCGTCAACACCGCCAGGCCGACCATGGCGAGGCTGAGGTTGGTGAGCAGTCCAAGGTCCCGGTTGGGCAGCGCTTCGTCGATGACCAGCTTGATCAAAAGCGGGTTCAGCACCGCCAGCCCGGAGGTTCCCAGAATGATCGCCATCAGGACCACGATGCGTGCCCGGTAGGGCCGGGCGAAGACGAAGACGCGCTTGACCAGCCCCTTCGGCAGCTTCACCGAGGCGGCGTCGCCGTGAGGCTGCATCAGCCTCCAGATTTCGTGACCCATAGACCCATTATGGGGTTAGGCCTGCGGCTGTTTGCTAAGAACCTCTTATGATCGGCTTGGACAGTGAGCCACGACACCGGCGGAAGGAGGCGAGCATGGCCATGGAGGAGATGCCCGACGAGCGCCCGTTGGACCCCACCAAGCTGATGCGCATCGCCGGCACAGTCCGGGAGGTTCTGGAGGAGGCGCGCCGGATGCAGCCGACCAAGGAGGCCGCCGCGGAGCTGGCCGCCCTCTACGGCCGGGTGAAAAAGCAGCTCGAGGACGCCCTCCCCGAGTTCCTGGTCACCGAGCTCGACTCGATGGAGCTCGATCTGCCCTTCCGGGACGGCGCGACCGCCGAGGAGGTGCGAGTGGCGTACTCGGCGCTGATCGGCTGGATGGGGGGGCTGTTCCAAGGACTGCAGGCGTCGTTCCAGGCCCTGGAACAGCCCACCCATCCAGCCGATCAGCGCCGAGTACGCCATGCGCACCTCCTCGGCGGTCGCGCCGTCACGGAAAGGCAGGTCGAGCTCCATCGAGTCCAGCTCGGCGACCAGGAACTCCGGCAGGGCGTCCTCGAGCTGCTTTTTCACCCGGCCGTAGAGAGCGGCAAGCTCCTCGGCGGCCTCCCTGGTCGGCTGCATGCGGCGCGCCTCGTCCAGGACCTCCCGGACCATGCTGGCGATGCGCATCAGCTTGGTGGGGTCCAACGGGCGCTCGTCGGGGATTTCCTCCATAGCCATGCCTCGCCTCCTTCCGCCGGTGTCGTGGCTCGCCTTCCAAGCCGATCATAAGAGGTTCTTAGCAAACAGCCGCAGGCCTAACCCCATAATGGGTTTATGGGTCACGAAATCTGGAGGCTGATGCAGCCACACGGCGACGCCGCCTCGGTGAAGCTGCCCAAGGGGCTGGTCAAGCGCGTCTTCGTCTTCGCCCGACCCTACCGGGCTCGCATCGTCGTCCTGATGGCGATCATCCTCGGAACCTCCGGGCTGGCGGTGCTGAACCCGCTTCTGATCAAGCTGGTCATCGACGAAGCCCTGCCGAACCGTGACCTCCAGCTGCTCACCCCCATCACCTACGCCATGGAGCCGTTCGACGCGCTGCTTCTGGCCGGCGGCGTCATGGGCGCGACCTCCTTCGGCGGGTCCATCTCCGCCATCC
>DATABX010000260.1:0-2554 GCA_036259335.1 Actinomycetota bacterium | reverse complement strand
AGAAGCGCAAGAGCGAGCGTCATGTGACGGCCTGCTGGATGTACTCCTCGGGCTCGGCCTCTTCACCCAGAGCGTCCAGCGCCACCAGCATCAGCCCCACCACCACGAGGTAGACGCCGATGTCGAAAGGAAGCGCCGAGGTCGCCTTGAGGTGGCCGAGTACCGGCATCTCCAGCTCCAGCTTTCCGCTCTCAAGAACCTGGCCGCCCGCAAACAGGGCGGCGGCGGAGGTGCCTACGGCCAAAAACAGCCCCGTGCTGAGAAAGGTCCAGGGGTGAAACCGGCTGGCGGACCTCAGGCCGGCCACGCCTCCCGCGAGATATCGAAGCCCGAACCCGCCCGCAGCCACGAGGCCGCCGATGAACCCGCCCCCTGGCCGGTTGTGGCCGGCGAACAGCAGGAACAGCGAACCGGCCAGGACCGAGTGGAACAGCACCCGGGCGCCTACATCGAGGATTACGGACCGCTGCACCTAGGAGTCCTCGCCTTCGAGCGTCCGGCCGCCGATGGCCTCCCGGGCGGCCCGGGCCAGACTCACTATTCCTACAGCCGCCACGGCCAGGACCGTGATCTCGCCGACGGTGTCGATGCCGCGGAAGTCCACGAGTATCACGTTCACCACGTTGCGCCCACCGCCCTCCGGCAGCGCCCTCTCCAGGAAACCGGTCGAGATCGGGTCTTCAGTGCGGGCGGCACCCGCCACCAGAGCGAACACGGTCACGAACAGACCGATTCCAACGGCGAAGGCGGCACGGACCACCTGGCCCAGACGCCAGGGGGACCGGACCGCGGAGGCGGGTAGCCGCCGAAGAACCAGGACGAAGATGGCAACGGAAAGCGTCTCGATGAGCACCTGAGTCAGCGCCAGGTCCGGCGCTCCGTGGAGAACGAACAGCAGCGCCATCCCGTAACCGACCGCCCCCAGGAACAGCACGGCGTGTATCCGCTGGGTCACCCGCGCCGCCCCGACTGCGGCACCGAAGATCAGCACCGCCACGACCAGCTGGGAGGCCGAGGATGCGACCGGCGGCAGCTCAGGCAGGTCGGTATCCCGCAGAAGTACGTAGCCCGGCAGTGCCATCAACGTGAACAGGATGGTGCCGATATATGCGGGAAGGGAACCGCTCTGGACGATCGCCACCGTGCGGTCGGCCAGTTTGTTGATGCCTTTGAGGGTAACCAGATAACCGCCGTCGGCGCTCGGCACCCACTCGGGCGTGAGGTTCTGCCCCGCCTCCACCCGCTGCCAGCCCGCCACGAGCAGGCCGCCGACCACCAGCGTCACCACCGACAGCCACAAAGCCGTGCCGAACCCATGCCACAGCGCCAGGTGGACCGGCTCGACGGCCGGATCCAGGGAGCGTGCCGCGGCTGACACGAAGTCGCTGAGAGGGCCGGGCAGCACGCCGAGAACGATCGAGACGCAGGCTAGCACCACGGCAGGCGCAAGGAAGGATGGCCCCGGCGCGGGGGCGCCGGACGCGTGGTCCTCCCGGAAGCTCGCGGGCGACACCAGGCCCCGGACCAGCCGGCCGCTGTATGCAAACGTGAGCATGGAGCCGGCGACCACGCCGGCGAGGATCCACCGGTCGGCGGGACCGGCGCCGCCGTGGACCAGCGCCTCGTAGGCGGCCTCCTTGCCGATAAAGCCGAACAGCAGGGGAACCCCCGCCATCGACGCTGCGGCCGCCAGGGTGACCGCCATCGTGGGGCGCCAGGAGGGGGACAGCCCGAGCCGGTCAAGCCGGCGGAAGTCGCGGGTGTGGGCCTGGTGGTCGACGATCCCCACCACCATGAACAAGCAGGCCTTGAAAAATCCGTGGGCGAGGAGCATCACACAGCCCGCCATGGTTGCCTCCGGCAGTCCCAGCCCCAGCAGAACTACCAGGAACCCGAGCTGGCTGGTGGTGCCGTGGGCGAGAAGAAGCTTCAGGTCGTGCTGCCGGAGCGCTCTCATCCCACCGATGAGCATCGTCGCGAGGCCGACGGTGATCGCCACCGGGCGCCACGGGGGCGCATCGGCGAACGCGGGGGCGAACCGGGCAACCAGGTAGACACCGGCTTTCACCATGGTGGCTGAGTGCAGGTAGGCCGAAACCGGGGTCGGGGCCGCCATGGCTCCCGGCAGCCACGAGTGAAACGGCACCTGTGCCGACTTGGTAAGCGCTCCGAGCAGCACCAACACCAGCGCAAAGTTGGTGAGGCTTCCGCCGGGGGGATTGGAGAGGAGGGCGGACATCTGGAAGGTGCCGGCCTGCTGGCCCAGGATCACAAACCCGCCAAGCATTGCCAGGCCGCCGGCGCCGGTGATGAGAATCGCCTGAAGCGCCGCGGCCCTGGCGGCCGCCTTTCGGTCCTCGAAGCCGATCAGCAGGTACGAGGTGACGCTGGTGAGCTCCCAGAAAAGGTAGAGCGCCAGCAGGTTGTCGGCAAGGACCAGGCCCAGCATCGAGCCGGCGAAGCCCGTCAGCGCCGAAGCGAACCGCCCGAGCCCGGCCTTGGGCTTGGAGAAGTAGGCGGTGGCGTAGCCGAAGATCAGGGTGCCGATGCCGGA
>DATABX010000259.1:0-6119 GCA_036259335.1 Actinomycetota bacterium | reverse complement strand
GGTGTGGCACCCCGACGGAGTGGAGACGGTCGAGGCCCGCACCACCAAGGGGACCGTTCCGGCAAAGGTGCGCTTCGGACGGGCCGACGTCTTCAAGGCGCTCGGCGAACATCCCTACGCCTTTCACACCGGGTTCTACCTCGAGGTCGAACGTGAGATGTGGGACGGACGCGCCGAGCTGTGGCTGGAGACCTTCAAAGGCGAGTGGTTCAAGTTCCACACGGTTCAGGTCGAGTTTCGCGACGCCGAGTTCGCGGCCGCCCACGAAAGGATGATGAAGGTCCTCGTCTGCCCGGAATGCCATCGCCCCATTGAGATGCTGCAACCCGCCTGCAGCGGCTGCGGAAGAACGGTGGAGTGGATGGGCGAGGTTCCGAGCTTCCTCGGCAAACGGCCCAGTCCCCTGGAGAGAGGAGAACCGGTCAGCAGGCACGCGGTTCTGGAGGAGTTCGCATCCGAGTACTTCGACCTGGATCCGGACGGCATCTTCCTCGACGCCGGCGCCGGCTGGCCGCCCCTTGGCAAGGCCGAGATCGTCCAGCTGGAGATCGAGCGTTTCCCGAGTACCAACGTGGTGGCCGACGGCGCGCGCCTGCCCTTTCCGGACAAGACCTTCGACGGAATCATCAGCCACGCCGTCATGGAACACGTGAGGGATCCCTTCGGGTACGCGCAGGAGTTGATGCGGGTCTTGAAGCCGGGGGCGCGATTCATCTGCCACTCGGCGTTCCTGCAGCCGGTCCACGCCTACCCGCACCACTACTTCAACACCAGCCTGGAGGGACTCAAGGTCCTCTTCAAAGGCGCCCGTGTGATCGAGGCGGGCGTGGCCTCGTTCCAGCGCCCGTGGCTGGCGCTGGAGTGGATTCTGCGCTCCTACTGCCACGGGTTCACCGATGATGCGGAGCGCGAACGATTCAAGCAGATGAAGATCGGAGACCTCCTGGGAGACATGGACGACGATCGGCCGCTTTCGGAGTTCCAGTCGCTCAGCGAGGAGGCCAATCTCGAGCTGGCGGCGGGGGTCTACATCCTGGGAGAGTGCTAGCCGGGTGACCGGCTGATTCCGCGCCGTTGGAAGAACAGTCGAGTGCGCAGTTCGCTGCTGAGCCGGCCCGGATACCCAGGGTTGGCGCAGTGGCGGAAGCAATAAGCTCCTAGCCTTGGGCGGGCGACTCAGCCGGTCGATTCCGGCCGTCCCCGAACGGCTGTCGCCGGGAAGCTACTTCCTGGTCTTGATGGGCCCGCTTCTCGTCGGCGCCGGTCTAACCGTCCAGCTGATGCTCACCGGCGTGCTTCTGGCCAAGCCCCCCAGGGTGGACACCAGCCGCCTCACCGACTTCGGCCGCTTTTACTTCACGCCGGACCGCGACGTCCCGCTCTACCTGTCGGCGGTCGTCTTCTTCGTCCTGCTTGCCACCGCCCTGGTCCTGATCTGGAACCGGCGTCTCACCTCCACCCGATTGCCAGCGCCGCCGGTGCTGCGCTGGCTGTCGGCGGGCCAGGCGCTTGCCGCAGGCGGCGGCACCGTGCTCTACGTGGCCCTGTTCCTCAAGGCCCGCGAATACCTGATCGACGGTGACTCGATTCCGGCCAGATACTTTGTGGTCTTCGCAGGAATCGCCCTGGGCCTCATCACGGCCGTGTTGTTCGCCTGGCTGCTGGCGGGAAGAGGCCGGGCGGATCACCCCGACGCCGAGGCCGGGGACGGCATCGTGGCCGATCGTCCGGCTGGACCCGGGTACTCGCTGCTGGACCTGGCGGTGCCGGCGCTCATCGTCGGCTCGGTGTACGTCACCGCCTGGCGCCAGGTAGCGGGCGACATTTTCGTGCAGGAAGGGTTCTTCCACTGGGACTTCTTTGCGATGGGCCCGGCGCTGGCGTTCCGGCACGGCCGGGCTCTGGGAAGCGAGATCTTCTCGATGTACGGTCTGGGGTGGCCGGCCTTCTTCGGGACGCTTTTCCGCTGGATCCCCCCCTCCTACGGGGTCGTGATCCAGGTCGCGTCGATTTATGCGTGCGTCTACATGTGCGGGGTCTACCTTCTTCTGCGCTTGCTGACCCGGCGGGCGGTGGTGGCGGCGCTGGGTGCCGGGTTGGTGCTGGCACAGTTCTACGTGGCTCTCGAAGAGCAGGTCGTGATCTGGCGGTTCCCGTCACTATCGGTCCTGCGCTGGCCGCTCGACGTCTGGTGTTTCATCGCCCTGGTGTTGCACCACCGGTCGGGGAAGCGCGCCTGGGCGGTCGTTGCCGGAGTGACGGTCGGTCTGGCGATCTTCTTCGTTGTCGACACCGGGCTGTACCTGGCGGCGGCCGTTGCCTTCTACTGGCTGGCCGTGCTGACGACGGCGCAGAAAAAGCAACAGCTCCTGGCCGACGCCGCCTGGTCGATCGCCGCTTCGTTTGCGGCACTGGCGGCCGGGCTCCTGTTTGCGTCCCGCGGCGGCCTTTTCCAGGCCGCGTTCTGGCGGGGTTGGTTGGAGTCGCTACTGGAGTACGGGACCGGGTTTGCCCAGGTTCCGCTCTCGATCGGTCCCGAGGGCCTGGAGATCGCGGTGTTCGTTGTGATCTTCTCGGCGTACCTGGCGATGTTCGGGTACGTGCTCGCCCGGCTGGTGCACAGGCGTGCCGGCTATCTCGAGGTCTTCAATGGATTCCTCGCCCTCTACGGCCTGCTGATCCTCCTGCACTTCGTGGGCCGCTCAGGGGAGTCGGTGTACCGGGTCTGGATGCCGCTCGGCCTGATCGCAACGAACGTTGCCGGCGCGATGGCGAACTACGCCCGGCCGGTCGCCCGCCGGATCTGGGGTGAGGAACGCCGGTCGAGGGTGGCCCTTCGGGCAAGCGGTGCGGGTCTGGCTCTGGCGAGCCTCACGGCTCTGGTCCTTCTGCCGACCGGGTCGCTCCTGGAGGGCTTCCTCGCCTATCCCAGCCCCATCTCGTCTTTGATGCGGGAGGAGGTCACCCTGCAAAGATGCCTGCTGTCCGAGCCGAAGGACATCTGTGGCGACCAGCCCACGCTCGTGGTTCCCGCCCCCGAGGTCCAGGCGATCGTCGAACGGTTGCGGTCCTTCAAGGAGCAGGGAAAGACCTTCGCCGTCATCGACGAATCCGGCGCCTTCTTCTACATGGCAACCGATACCGACCCGTTCGGGCGCTACTCACGGATCTTCAACTCTCTGCTCTCCAAGGAGGAGCTGGACGACTTCGAACAGCGGCTACGGCGGCAGCCGCCGGACTTCATCCT
Source organism: Actinomycetota bacterium (assembly GCA_036259335.1). Lineage (GTDB taxonomy): Bacteria > Actinomycetota > CADDZG01 > JAHWKV01 > JAHWKV01 > JAJCYE01. Next base: position 2,872 of record DATABX010000259.1, on the reverse strand, counting down.
CACCCGGCCGGAGGTGACGCCGCCCAGCCCGGTTTACGCGGTGTGGCACTTCAACTCCTGGGGAGCGAACCTGCCATCCGACACGTTGGAGCAGTTGAGGGGCGTCGTCGCGGACCTCTATCACCTCGAGGCGACCGCTGGCCCGTTCGAATTCTGGGCTCTGGACCCCGGCACCGCTTAGGCAGCGAGACTCCACACCTCCGGTTGGTGTGGACCCGGAGCTGCTCTCGACTGCCTGCCGCGGCTCGGCGAGACGACGCTGAAGCCGGTGGGGGGCGTCTAGATCCTCGGGGAGTGCTAGCCTCGTCCAGTTCGAAATCCTGGGGCGTACAAGGAAGCGGAGTGCACGACATCACTATCCCAGACTCCCGGCGGTCGCAGCCGCCGGTACCCGGCAGCGCGCCGGACTCCCAACCCCATACCCCTCCCGCGAGCGCCCGGCACGGCTGGTTGCCGGGGCTCATCGGACCGATCCTGGCCGGCGCGGCGGCCGGGGTTCACGTGGTGCTGGCAGGGGTTCTCCTGGCGGGGCTGCCGGAGCCGGACCGGGACTCGCTCACCCAGTGGGGAGCGTCGTTTTTCATCGAGGACCGGGACCTGCCGGTGTTCGGCGCCGGCGTCGTCGCCGGGCTCGGCCTGATGCTGATCCTCCTGGCGGTCTGGAACCGCCTGTCGGAGCGTCCCGGCCGGGGCTCGGGGCGCCTGTCGCCGGGCGCGTGGTTGGCGGTGAAAGCGGTCGCGGCCCTGGCCGGGACCCTGTGGTTTCTCGACCTCTGGTCGGCCGCCCGGGAGTACGTCCGGGAGGGGGAGGCGGTGCCCGGCAGGTACCTGCTTGCGTTCGCTCTGATCTCCGCCGCCACCCTCGGGATATCTTTGCTGGGCAGCCGGGCCCCAGCTCCGGTCCGGTCCCCGGCCGGCTCCGCCGAGACGGTCCGGAAAAGGCTTCACCCGCTCGACCTGGTGGTTCCGCTGGTCGTGGTCGCCCTGATCTACGTACCCGAGTGGCGGCAGCTGGCCGGCCGGTTCTTCGTGGACGAGAGCCTTTTCCACTGGGACTTCTACGCCATGAGCCCCACGATCGCCTACCACCACGGCCGGGCGCTGGGCACCGAGGTCTACTCGATGTACGGAGTCGGGTGGCCGATGGTGTTCGAGGCGCTGGGAAGCTGGCTGCCGATCTCCTACGGGCGGATGATCCAGGTCGGCTCGATCTACTCGTGCATCTACCTCGGGGGTGTCTACCTGCTGCTGCGGCTGCTGCTCCGCCGGCCGGCGCTCGCGGCGTTCGGTACGCTGCTGATCCTCTCCCAGTTCTACCTGTTCATGGACGAGGTGAACCTGTGGCGCTTCCCGTCGCTCACCGTCATGCGCTGGGCGTTCGACGTCTGGTGCCTTATCGCTCTGGTGATGCACCACCGGACCGGCAGGCGGCGGTGGGCGGCAGCCGCGGGCGCCTTCATCGGCCTGGCGCTGGCCTTCTCCACCGACACCGGCCTCTACCTGGCAGCCGCGGTGACCTTCTACCTGCTGGCCACTCTGGCTCTTTCCGCCGACAAGGGCCGCCACTGGGTCGACGCCGCGGTCACCGTGCTCAGCGCCACGGTGGTGCTGCTGGCGGCTCTTCTGCTGGCCGCCCGGGGCCAGATCCTCACCGCCGACTTTTGGACCGGCTGGCTGCAGGCCCTCCTGGAGTTCGGCGGGGGGTTCGCCCAGCTGCCGATGGCGACGGTGCCCAACCTGGTCACGGTGGCCGGCTTCGCCGGCCTGATGCTGTTCTACCTGACGGTGATCGGGTTCGCGGCCGGCAAGCTGCGGTCCGGCAACGCCGGGTACTTCGAGATCTTCACCGGGTCGGTCGCGGTCTACGGCCTGTTCAACCTCATGCACTTCGTCGGCCGCTCGGGCGACTACACCCCGTACCGGTTGTGGATACCGATGGCCCTGATCGTCGTGATCCTCGTCGACCGGGGCCTGGGGGAGGGACCCGGCTGGCGGAACCGGCTGGGAGCCGCCGGGCGGCCGCGTGTCCTGGCGCCGGCGGCACTGGCGCTGGCGGTCCTGGTGGCGGCGGGCCTGGCGGCGGCGCCTCCCTCACTGGTCGTGGAGCCGGTACGGAACTACCCCAACCTGCTTTCGGTGGTGGTGAACGGCAGCCAGCCCGACGGGCTGTGCCTGCTGGAGGACCCTCGGGACCTGTGCGGGCTCCCCGAGGAGATGGAGGGAGCGGTCAACCACTTCCGGCTGATCACCGGGCGAATCGAGGGCTACGCCGCCCAGGGCAAGCGCGTGGCGGTGGTGGACGAGACCGGCGCCCTGTTCTACCTGGCGACCGGGACGCCGTCGTTCAGCCGCTATCCACGGATCTTCATCGCCATGTACGACTACGAGAAGGCGGAGGAGGTCCGGGACGAGCTGCTGGAGGCCGACCCGGACTACATCCTCACCCGGACCAGGGTCGAACCGCCCAACTTCGACGACGACGAGTGGCCGTGGGCGAGCTTCGGGATCGCCCCTGCCTCGCCCCACGACGAGTCCTGGGGCATACTTAACGAGGTTCTCACCGAGCGCTACGTGCGGGAAGGTGACGAGCTTGCGCCATTCGAGATGTGGCGCCAGAAGGCCCCCTCAGAAGCCTGATCGCCCGCAGGGCGGTACCCGGAATTCGGCTTTTTCAAACGTGCCAGTGTCTTTTTTCGCTTCCAGCCCGCATACTGGACGGCGTGTCTGGATCCTTTCGGTCCGATCCTCGGGGCTACGGCGCCGGGTCGGACCAAATTTTTGAGCGCCCGCCGGTTAGCCGCGCGGCGCCTCCGGTGTACGCCCGGGCCTACGCCCCTCCGCCGCCTCCTCCGGTGCCGCCGCCCGCTCCGGT